>JAFZKT010000083.1 GCA_017553545.1 Bacteroidales bacterium
CGTAGAGCCAGGTCTGCACGCGGTCCCCTTCGCAGAGGATGCGCAACGTGTTCCACTCCCCTTCCTTGAGGATGTTCTCCTATTCATCGGGGATCTGGATGAGCCAGCCACGACCGTAGGACTCATAGATGCCGCCGGTGTCACAGCCCTTGGGGGCCACTTCCACCTGCCAGCCGCTCACCTTGGTTCCATCCACGGTGGAGCGGATGAACACGCCGGAATTGCCGTTGGCCTCCTGCTTGAACTCGAGCGTGAGGTCGAAGTCGTCATAGTACTTTTCCGTGCCCAGGTAGCCGTAGCCCTTGTCGGGACCGCTTTCGCACACCAGATAGCCGTCCGCATCGACATACCAGAGCTCGGTGCCGTAGTTCACCCAGCCGTCCAGGTCCTGTCCGTTGAAGAGGTCCTCTTCCGCTTCCTTGACGGGCAGCTCCTTGATTTTCAGGTTGCGGAACCAGGCGGGATAGCCGTGGTCCTGCAGGCAGATGACGCCGCGGCGGGAGAGGCCGTACTCGGGCGCGTTCTCCCATTTGCCGCTGTTCTTGCGCGCGAACCAGTCCGGCGTCCAGGCGTCGAACTCCACGGTCACCTTGCCGTTCAGGAGGTAGGTGACATGGCCGTTGTCGAAGATGATTTCCGACTGGTTCCATTCGCCCGCGGGCTTGAGGTCGCGCGTCTCGAAATCCGGGACGTACATCGCGTAGTCCACGGCGCAGCGCTGCCACGGTTCGAGGACGTAACCGTCGTTCATTTCCGTGAAATTCTCATCGTCGATGAGCTGGTATTCGGGGCCGGTGACGTAAGGAACCGCGTAGGCGGGGCCTTCCACCACATGGTAGAGCATGCCGCTGTTGCCGCCCTTGGAAATCTTCCATTCCCACTTGAGGTCGAAGTTCTCGAAGACCTGGTCCGTGACGATATAGCCGTTCTCGTCACTGCCGATGCCGGTGGCCTTGATGGTTCCGTTTTCAACGGTCCAGGACTCCGTGCCGAGGGTTTCCCCGTTGAAGTCCCGCCAGCCGTCCAGCGTCTTTCCGTCGAAGAGGAGTTGCCACCCGTCGGCCTGTTCGGCCTTGGTCAGGGTGTTGTGCCTGGGCCCGCAGCCCATCACGGTCAATGCCGCTGCCGCGGCGAGGAAGAATAATAGTTTTTTCATGTTATCGATGTCTGTGGTCAATCGGGATCGTCTACTGGAGGGCGTCGAAGGAGAGGGGATTGCGGCCGGTATAGGCCTGACCGGTGAAGGTGGCGATGCGGACGCCGTCCTGGTTCGTAACCTCCACTTCCACGGACGGGATGCGATGATGGTCGCAGGACATGCGGCCCTGGGCCGTGAGCGTATCCCCTTCGCGGGCCGATACGTGGTAGTAGATGGTCGAATTGATGGCGAAGGTGAGGTTCTCGCGTTGGTTCACCAGGGCAGCGAACACGAGGTCCGCGAGGGTGAAGATCGCTCCGCCCTGGCAGACGCCGCCCGCATTGAGGTGTCCCGGGGCCACTTTCAGCACGGCCGTAGCCGCACCCGGGGTGATGGCCGTGAGCCGGGCGCCGCTGCCCGCGGCGAAACGGTCGCCTTCGTTGAGAAAATCCTTGAGCGTCATAGCGTAGGTTCGAACTCGTTCAATCAAAAACAAATATACGAATCTTTCCGCAAAACCATCCGGCGTGCCGTTTGATTTTCGCGGAAGAATTCGTATTTTTGTTACAGGATAAACACAAAACAGATATCGATATGGCAGCAAAGTCAGACACCAAGAAGCAGCGGTCTCCGGAGATTGAGATCGTCTGGAAGGACAACGTGCCGGAAGCCACGTATTTCAACCGGAACGGCTACAGCATCGTGGCCAAAGTGGAGAACGGACAGTTCATCATGACCCGCGACGGCTGGGACGATGACCCGGAAAAGGGGGAGAGCGTGATCGTCTCCCAGCAGAATACCGCCAAGCTCAAGGACAGCCTCAAGGTCAAGCAGCCCGACTCGCTCCTGAAGGCCCTCGGAAGAAGGTTCGCGCTGAAGGAGCCGCACAACGCTTTCTTCAAGATCCTGACCTCCCTCGAAAGGCGGGGCATCCCCTACGAGCGGAAGTAGGTTTTCTTTTATTCCGCACAGATGTCATCCTCCAGCCCGGTGCCTTCCGGATCGGGCTGGAGGGTTTGCTGATGTGCTGATTAGTAGTTTGTTCAGATAAATCGGATTTACTCTTGATATGACGCCATGAACAAACGGGATCTCGAGACAAGCATAACGGTTAAATCTTATCCAGCGCTTGCGCCAGGTCGGCAATCAGATCGTCTATATGCTCGGTGCCGATGGAAAGGCGGACGGTGCTCTGATAGATTCCCTGGTCCGTGAGTTCGGCCTCGGTAAGTTGGGAATGCGTAGTGGTGGCCGGGTGGATGACGAGGGATTTCACATCGGCCACATTGGCCAGCAGGGAGAAGATTTCCAGGGAGTCGATGAACTGGAAGGCCTCGGCCTGGCCACCCTTGATTTCGAAGGTAAAGATGGAGCCGCCGCCATTCGGGAAATACTTCTGGTATAACGCGTGGTCCGGATGGCTTTCCAGTGCCGGATGGTTGACCTTCGCCACCTTCGGATGCTTGGACAGGAAGTCCACCACCTTCAACGCATTGGCCACATGGCGTTCCACGCGCAGTGACAGCGTCTCGAGGCCCTGCAGGAAGATGAAACAGCTCACGGGAGACAGCGTGGCGCCGATGTCCCGCAGAAGGGTGGCCCGGGCGCGTACGATATAGGCGGCGGGGC
>JAFZKT010000084.1 GCA_017553545.1 Bacteroidales bacterium
CGGCGCTCGCCGGCGTGGTCATACTTCTTGTTGTCCGTGGGATAGTTCACCACGTGGGTATTGGGATCCCCCTGACCGGAAACGCAGAGCGTGGAGGAGCCGCCGCCGTCCATATTGATAGCGTCGCGCGGATGGAAGTTCTCCTCCAGGAACTGCGTGAGTTCCCGGGCCGACATTCCCTCGCTCACGCCGGGCCGACGACCGTCCACCACCACCATCAGCAGGTGGCCGTTGTCGGTGAGGGCAACCGCCGTGCGGGGATGGCGAACGCCCTGATGGCGCGGAGCCTCCTCATAGTCGAACTTCGCAATCTCATCGGCCGAATAAAAACCGGCGAAAGAGAGGCCCACGGGCACGTGGTTCTCGATGAGCATGGGCGCACTGGAGAAGATGTTCGGCTCCGTGGAAGAGGCGTAGAACGCGCGCAGTTCGGGAAGCGAGCGTCCTTTGCCATCGTAGGAGATGCGGACGTTACGGCCATCGGCCGATGTATAAATGGCGGCCTCGCTCTTCCAGTTGGGCACTCCGGTGGCCATAATGGTGTTGTTGGGCATATTGGAGAGGAGCTCCCCGTTCACCTTCAGCACCACGGACGGCTCTTCGTAGGCGGCGTTCATCGTCACCACGGCGCCGGTCTCCTGCATAACCTCGGAGGCGCATTTCTGTGCGTTGGAGGCCACATAATACTTGAGGGCGAAGCCGGGCTGCGTGAGATCGCAATCGGCCACAAACACCTGCTGGGCACTGCCCGTGACGGGATCCAGGCCACTGAAGGACAGATAGTTCAGCCCCGGAGTGACCTCCGTCACCGTCCACTGACCGTCGGCGGGCTTATAGGTGACCATCTTGACGCGCTCCTGGAGGTACGGGCGCACTTCCTCCCACTTGTAATACGGGAAGCCCGGCAGGTCTCCGATGTGCGCTTCCTCACCGTTCAGCAGCAGTTTCACCAGGGTATCCCCTGCGCGTCCTTTCTTGGGCCGATAGAACACGAACTGCAGATTGGAAGCCTTCGGCGCACGGAAGTTCTGGAACCAGATGGCCAGATCGTCGTTATTCGACGGAAGCTTTCCGAAGTTCTCGATATCCAGCAGCAGATACAGGGACATCAGCACGTGGTCGTGCCCGTAGCGGAGGTCTGCGCCGCGAACGCCGGAGGCTAAGCGGGCATCGGCCTTGGCGATAATGTCGTCCACGATAGCGCTGTTGGGAATGCGGTATTTGATGTATTCGCGGAGGGCGTCGTAGTTGGCGGTTTCCCACATGGCCGCGTATTCATCGGGAGTGAAGATGCCGCTGACGTCCACCTTTTCCTCCTCCGGCAGGCTGTTCATGCCGCCCACGAACAGGTACATATAGAAGAAGGCCCGCCAGGGATTGAAGCGCGCCAGGGCCGAATCCGGGTTCTTGAACAGCCGGCCCAGCACATCCTTATAGCCCGGCAGCTTGCGCAGGAAGAAGTTCTCCGGCGATTCCGCATAGGGGAATACATTGGCCGATGCAGGCCCTTCGTAGCGATAAGGGTTGTTCTTGTCGTTGGGCCGGGTAGCCTGCATATCCAGCACGCCCTGATGCTCATACACCTCCGTCTGGGGCGACAGGCGGGAGATGGTGCCGCAGCAGGAAGACATACTGAGGATGGAACGGACCACGGGGCTGGAACAGGCGTCCACTTTGCTCCCTTTCCCGAAGACCGTCGGGAAACTCCTGACCATCGTCTCCGCGATATACTGGTGCTGCTGCCAGCCCAGCGGGGTCAGATCCCCCACGTGGTAGCGGGCCTTGTCCCAGAAGGGCTGCAGGTCCGCCAGCAGCTTTTCGCCGCGAGGAGTAAGATTCCCCTCCTTCTGCCCCTGGGAGAGCATTTCCAGGATGACAGTGTAGGCCTTGGCGGTGTACGCATAACGCGAACCGTGCCTGCCATAATGGCCGATGTAAACAGCCTCATAGCCCTTGGGCGCGGGCGTGGCGGGCTTCGGCGTCTGGTCATAGACGCAGTCCAGGCCGGAGGCCTTGTTCCAGTCGGCCCGCACTTCCTCGCGGACATTGGGGCGCTGGGCTTGTAAGGTCAGGGCCAGGAGAAGGCCGATGCCAAAGAAGAGGATCCTTTTCATATCAGAAAGTTACGGTGATTGCAATGGGGAAATGGTCCGACAACTCCACGGTGCCGTCGGTGATGACCTGCCGGCTCACCACGGTGACGGGGGCAGCTTCGTTGAAGGAGAAGATATAGTCTATGCAGTGTTTGGGATTCTTGGTGGAATGGGTGTTGTCCGTTCCGGAAAGCAGCGTCCAGCAGGTCTTTGCCTCGGCTATTACATCGCTCTCCGGCACCACGTTGAAGTCTCCGCACAGGAAAACGGGTTTCTTGGCGCCGGTATAGACTGCCTTGAACCACTGGTTCACATACTGCATCTGCGCCAGGGCTGCCGTCTGGCTCCTGTGGTCCAGATGCACGGCGGCATAGACACAGTCCGCCGTTTCCACTACGGCAACGCTTCTGGCCTCCGCCCCATCCCCTTTCGGGAGCGCAATCCGGTAGATGTACTTGATGGGCGCTTTGCAGATTACGCCGTTGCCGTAGGCGCCTCCCTGATAGGGAATGGCGCGGGCGAAGTGATAACGCCAGGCCGTTCCCAGCGACTCCGCCAGGCTCTTCACCTGATAGGTGTTGTGGCGGGTATTGCAGCTGTCCGTCTCATTGAGGGCCACGTAGGAAGCCCCCTGCGACCTTATCAGCGCCGCCACACCCGGCGTGCTGTCCTCCATATATTTGGAGAACGCGCCCACGTTGTAGGTCATCAGGGTGAGCCTCCTGGGCCCGTTCGAAGCCTTCTGGCAGTTCCCGCAGGAAAGCAGGAGCACCGCCGCGGCCACTATGACAAGGAGTTTTCGCATATCCGGTTATTAGTCTCCACAAATATAATCATTTTGGAGGGATAAAGAAAACTCCCGGGCGGGGAGGCGAAACTCCGGGCCCGGGAGAGGGTTTAAACGCCGCGCTGGGCAGCAATATGGTTGTTGGTTAGATGACGAACCAGGTAAACCGTTTCCCCATTTACCTGATGGACACTATAGAAAACATACCACGTAGTATGCTTATTCTTCCGAAATGCCGAATAATACAGGTCTTTCCCATACTTCGCATAATAGGCTGGTGCACCCCTTTTTACTTTTATCGGCAATCTGTCGTGGATATCCCGAAACAGACTTTCGGAATACTGGATAGCCGCGTCTTTAAACCCGAGATAACCTTTTTCATACAGGACCTCGGCCAACTCGAGAAACTGATTGACAACCTCAGGCAGAAAAAGAACTTTCATAAATTATGCTCTTCGCTTCACATCCTTCTGCTCGAACATTTGAGTGAGACCTTCCCGGACACGATCAATCACATCATCCACCGTGATTGCACGCGTCAGGTCTTCCTCCGAGGCGTTGTTCTGAGCAATAAGGACGAAGGACTCATCCCTCCCCCGTTGAATAACAACCCGTTCTGTTCGAGCTAAATCTAAATACTTTTTCATGTTGTTGCGGAGTTCCGCCGAACTGATAACTACCATAGTGCACGTACATTATAATGTACAAATATACGAATAGTTTTCATCTTTGCAAATAACAATTCACATATCCTCACATCTGATGTGGGGCCGGACAAAAGTAGACAAAGAAAAGCATCAACGCAACACCCTGTTGATAAAAAGTGTTGTTTTAGCTGTTATTTGTTGTGTTTTGTATGATTCGCAAACAAAACTCCCGGGCGGGGAGGTTGATCTCCGGGCCCGGGAGTAATGCGGTAAATGACAAACTTACCTCAGGGTAGGCAGGTCATTGGAGAAGTCCCAGATGCTGCTGTCCCAACCCAGGGTGGTGGAGGCAAGCTGCGAAAGCGTCTTGCCGGCTTCCACTTTGCCGTGGTAAGGATACCAGGGATAGTGGGTCTGGCCGCTAGCCATTGCGGTATCATCCATTGCCGTGCCGTTGTAATCTTTCAACGGAGTGGATGAACTCACATTGTCGTGACTGAAATTGGCGGCAAGGGCATAGGTATATCCAGTTACATTGCCCCAGAACGACTTCACAGGCATATCTGCCCTACGATAGTTGTCCGTGAGCGTACAAGTGGGGAACGCCGTCCCGACAACAGCGCCGGAGCTCCATTTATTGGTGGCCAGATCGCTGGCTGTCACTTCGCTGTTCCAGGCGGCGCAGTGATCAACCGTGACCGAAGCCACATTGATATTCCCGATAAGGCCTCCTATACGGAACGAACCAACCGATGCACCGGATGCATAGCAATTGGAGATGGTTACACCATCCACGTCATTGATGTGCGCAACGAGGCCGCCACGCATCTGGTTGCTGCCACTTACATTGCCCGTAGAGTAGCAATTCTGAATTGTAACGTTCAAATCGACACCGTCTCCTGAACTCCTGTTTA
>JAFZKT010000085.1 GCA_017553545.1 Bacteroidales bacterium
CAGAGTTACCAGATAACGATGGCCATGTTCAGCGCCATGTTGGGAGAACTGATTCCCATCGAGCGGGTCAAGGATGGGTCCTATCTGGAAATGATGAAGCCTATCTCGGCCATGGAATGGATTACACCGGATGCTCCTCCTACCGTAGTGGCTTACGGAACGTATGACCGAGTGCAGTCATTCAAGGCTTCCCTCCGCCTGAAAGCGGCATTGGAGAAGAACGGAGTGGACTTCAGATATTTTGAAATGCCTCACTCCGGACACGGTCTCCAGAACGACAGCAGAATCCAGAAACAGTGGATTATGGCCATTGATGAGTATCTGGACAAGTATATGCCGCTATAGGTAAAGCTCGCAGTAATGAGAGACTAATCCCAGAAACACTTTCTGGCAGTCAATATCATAGGCCAATGCATGGCCGGAATTAGGGAAGGGGACGTAATCATAATGCGTCCCTGTTTCTTTCAGTTTACTCATTATTAAATCCTTGTGCCCTCTTGGAACCACCCCGTCCGTGAGGCCGTAGCCCAGGAGAGTGGGCGGAGCACCCGCCTTCAACTGGTCCACGGGAGAAATCCTTTCCCATACAGGTCTGGCGCTTCCGTCAGCAATCATCCGGGGCGTCACATCCTGGCCGGACATCTTGGAGAGCCAGGCTGCAGCGCCCTTGTCGGAGCCGTCCACACCTGTAGTGAAGTTCACGTACCAATGGACGCCATTCTCCCAGGTGGAAGGGTTGAAACTCACCGGGGATGACTCCGTGATCACGAAGCGAACCGGCAGTTCGGGTTCTTCCCGGTAGCTGTACAGCAGCGCAAGACAGGCCCCGGCGGAATAGCCGTTCACCACCATCTGGGTAAGAGAAATGCCGTTTTCGGCCGAGACTGCAATGACCTTCCGAATACACTGGTGGATCTCCTCAACCATTTGGTCGATGGACGGAGTCGCTTTCCTCGTCTGCAGGGAATAATCCAACGATGCCGCCGTATAACCGGTCGCTGCGAAGAACCGGCTCCAAGCCTCTCCGTCAGCCTTTGAACCGCTGGTCCAGCCTCCGCCGTGAATGAAGAAGAAAAGCGTCTTTGCGGCAGGTTTGCTGCAATCCACGGGCAGGTACAAATCGAAAGCGAGTCCGTCGGCATACGGGATGTCCCGCTTGACGGCACCCTTGAAGTCCACGTTAATCAGCGACTGTGTTTCCTTCAGCTTTTCCTGGGATTCCAGGAAAGCGACGCAGCCGGAAAGAAGTGGGGCGGCAAGTATGAGCAGAAGCAGGCGTTTCATCAGAAGTTGATTTTAAGGGCCAAACCTCCGCCACCCTGAGAGTAAGCGACAGGCGTCACGTCGTAATTCTCAGCCTTCTTCACGGCAAGGATGCGGGAAGTCACCAACGTTGCGATTCCCGCCACGGCAATGCCGCCGCAGATGTAATAATCGGCCTTGGTGGTCTCGCCCACCATTGCCCGGAGCAGGTCTCTCTCGATGGCCGTTGCAGCAATGCCAAGGGTGCCGACACCTATGAGGGATACCCCCACAATGTCCGCCGTCTTGAACTTCCTGGCGCAGAGCGTATCTCCTTGATGCAGGGAACCAACGCCAAATCCCGGAAACAGGTTTTCACGCACGGGATCTGCCGGCCGCTGGGCAAAGGAGAGCACCGGAATGAAGAGCAGCAGTATTGTAAGCCCTCTCGTCATTTTGTCTATTTGGGCAGGCCAAAAACGTCAGTTAGCTCTTTCATCTGAGTATCAGTCATTCCGTCCGGATCAAAACCCATATTCCTGGCAGCAATGTATATTTGTGCCGCTTTGTTCAAGACATCCACCTGGTCGAAAGCGCTCATAATGTCCGTATCCACGGCAAACACGCCGTGCTTTTCCCACATCACAACGTCATAGTCATCGTCTATAGCCTTTATAGTTGCATCTGCGAGTTCCACGCTGGATGGGAGCATATATGGTACCATGCCCAAACCTCTTGGGCAGAAGGCCTTGGTCTCTGGAATCATGGACCAGAGCATACGTGATGCCGCATCTTTTTCCATCCATTTCTTGTTATGGGTCAAGGCGACCAGCTCGATGGGATGGGTATGGAGGGAGGCACGATAGGAAGAGCCTTTTGCCAAAAGATAGTCATGCACTGCCAGGTGGGAAGGAAGTTCCGAAGTTGGGGCGACGGGGGCGTCTGCTACAATCACATAGTGGGCGCAGTCCGGTGTGATGCGGATGACTGAGCCGTTTCCCATAGGATCACGGGCCAAGTCACGCATTCGTTTCTGCGTGCCTTTGCAATAAAACCAGCAGCCCTTCAGGTGAGGAAGGGTTTTGCCGATGGCAATAGGACCGCTGATGGCAGGAAGCGCCAGCATCCGTTCATCAATCCATTCGGTGATGTTAATGGTTATATTGCCGCCGTTACGCTCTGCCCAGCCTTTCATCCAGAGGTAACCGGCGACCTCGGCCACTTTGTCGATTTCGGCCTTCAAGGCCAGTTTATTATCTAAAATACTCATATGATCTGCGGTAAGAAAGTGCTGATAATAAGGACGATAATGCCTGTTACTAAAACTGTGACAGTCTTGCGGGATGCGCCCTTCCACTCCTTAAGTATGATGCCCCAGACATTGGAGAACACCACGTTCAGTGACATCAGGATGCACCAGCTGAACGTAATAAGGACCGGATAGCCCGTCAGGAAACCCTTGCCCAGGCTTAGGCCGAAGAACTGGCTATACCATAGCAGGCCGGCGAGGCAGCAGAAAAGGATGTTGTTGCCCCACAGGGTCTTCTGCCTGTAGTCGCCCCAGGTCTTGTTCTTATTGTTCTGGAATAGGCAGTAGGCCGCGTTCGTCAGGAAGCCGCCGAAGGTCACGAGCATCGTGGCCGGAAGGCTCTTGAAAATCTCCTTGGTGCCTTCCAGATAAAGGTCCTGGCCGAAGTTCAGGCCGATGTTGAAGCAGGCGCTCATGAAACCGGCGAGCAGCGCTACAAAGATGCCCTTGCCGAAGTTGAAGTCCTTGACCGCCTTCTTCTTCTCTTCCTCCGGCAGCGCGGCGGACTTCATCGCGCCGGCGATGCCGATGATGGCGATGCCGATGAGCGTCACGACCACGCCGATGATGACGGCGCTCGTGAGGTCATGGGCATGGCCGGTGAAGACCGGGCCCAGGATGGCGCCGAGGGCCGAACAGGTACCGAGGGCGATGCTCTGGCCCAGGGCGACGCCGAGGTAACGCATCGAAAGGCCGAAGGTCAGTCCGCCCACGCCCCACAGGGCGCCGAACAGGATGGTGAGCCAGGTAGCCTTGGGATTGGCGTTCATCAGG
>JAFZKT010000086.1 GCA_017553545.1 Bacteroidales bacterium
ATCTCACCGGGGATTATCCGAAACAAGGATAGATAACTTCATAAAATGGTTCCTCTTTTTCAACGATGAAAAGAAGAAAAGGTAACCTTGCCACCAACCATAAATGTCAAGGTTACCAACCAAAAATGTCAATTATACCCTAGCTATTTGATATCTAGACTGCTGAGATTTCTCATTCCTCTCTCTCTTAAATCCTGATCGTATATTCTATTCACAGCCTTCTCTACGATAGAATATAGTTTGTCGTAGAGCGGATTATCCGTGTCTTTGTATTCCCACAATAGCCACATTAAGTTTTTCGATAAATTAAACGAATCCAGTGAGACGGCCCTCCAAGAGTCTTTGTCAAGGGGCTGGCTCAGGTACTGGAAGTCGCATTGCCACAATCTTCTCCCCAACTCGTTTATCCAGTCTTCCGGCTCACCTTGAGAGATTACGTATGATAATCCAAAGTCATACAGCGAACCCATTCTGTCCCACATTGCATAGAAACTCCGACCAGCATACTTACCGAGAAAAAGCTTTCTTCCAGTTCTTACTGAAACCTCATTAATTACGTACTGAACGTACATATCATAGGGTGCACGCTGAATGTCGCATCCCTGTTCGATCAGACGACTGAAGGCTTCCTTCATTTCGGGCACCTCCCCGATACCCAGTTCATCGTAAAGACGTTGGCAGTAGTCCTCATCAGCAAAGTAGTCATAGCACAGTACCAACTTGTCATTGTGCTTCCCCATGGCATCCTGTATGAGCCATTTCGGGATGACTTTGGCATCTCCAATTCCTACGTAAATGCTTCCTTCATCCATACAATTCAAATCGTTCATATTGGCTGTAAACAGCTCTTCGGGATATATTCCGCTGGAATAATAGTCTTTGGAAAAAGCCGGACAATACTGTTTATCACCCACTCTCTTTAGAAAAGCATACCAAGTGTCATAATCATCGAAATCCTTCTTATCAGGGATTAAATGAAATGCTTTCCATCCATATTCGTACTCCTCTTCCCTACTTGTAACTGATTCCCTACTTGTAACTGATTTATAGGCACTATAATAATAAGTGTATGTATCAGGAATACTCCTGCGCATCTCTTCAAGGAATGATAGTTTTATGGAGTCGACAACTGAATAATCCTGATGTGCAAACATTAATTGATAGTTTAAGGCCTTAAAACCGTTGAGCCATGCAAACTCGTCTTTCGGGTCTTGACGGGTCTGTTCCCGCCATCCGTCAAACTGTCTGTGGTACCAATCCGCATCATACTCTTTAACAAGTATTCCAACTATTTTACTGAGGGAATCAGGATATGTCTTGCTAACACGATCCGCATCATACTCTTTAACAAGTATTCCAACTATTTTACTGAGGGCATCAGGATATGTCTTGCTAACACGATCCCTCGCAGAGTTCCGTTGTTGGCCGCAGGATAAAGAACCGCATAAAGCGAGAATCGTAGCAAGAATCAAAAATGAGAGAGAGGCTTGGTTGAAAGTTTTCATAATAGTGGTTGTATTAGTCGTTGATGGTTGCGCGCAACAGATTAGCCAAACAACGCATCCATTGTCACAACTCGCTGGATGCGGTTGCTATACATGTTCATCTTGAGGCCATACGTGGTAACCAGCGTGGGCTGGATGTTTTTCTTGTTCTTGGTGGCGGTCAAAAGCGCATCAATTTTGTTCCGCAACTTAGCATCGTAATCCTTGTCAATAGCAAAGTCACCACGAGTATACTTCATCTCGCAAAGATTTACTACTCGGTCTGCCCTGTCGATAAGCATATCGATCTGAGCGCCGGAAACATCACCATCGGCAGTGGCTCGCCAGGGGTATATCTCTGCCTGGACACCAGCTATACCAAGTGAGCCCCGAATCTGCTCCTGATGGACAAAGCAAACATCCTCAAATGCGATTCCGCGCCATCTGTTCAGTTTCGGAGACGCCTGGTTATCACGCCAGTAATGGGGGTTGTTGGTGGGGTTCTTGTTGACAAAGCCCAGATAAAAGAGGCAGAACATATCCGTGAGTTTGTAATAGAGGTTCCGCTTGGTTTCCCCAAAGTTGTAATAGGTGGATACCAGGTCACTCTTTACGAGAGCTTTGAGCATTGCACTCAGAGTTCCCCCTTCCGAAATACCGGTGGCTTTGGAGATTTGTTCACGAGTGGCGCCATACCTGAGTCCGGCGAGCGCCTCGACAATTTTCCTATAGTTTTCATTATCGGAGAATAAGGAGGTAAAGAGGCGGCCATATTCCGTGAGGAGAAAACCGCCCTCTCTAAAGAAGATGTCATCTATGTTGTCGGCAAGGGACTTACCCGGCTCAAAGAAAGACATATAGTAAGCCACGCCACCCATGATCATATATGTCTGTACAAGATCGTAACGGTCCATTGTGATGTTTCTGGCCTTGAAGTAATGCTCCGTTTCGTTCAAGGTGAATGGATGCATGTGCATCTCCCTGTTGGTACGGCCATATAGCCCACCTTTGTTGTTGATGAGTTTGTCCAACATCCAGGTGGTGGCACTACCGCAAACAATCAAGAGGAGATTATGTTTGGCACAGCCCCAGTCGTTCCAGAAATGCTCGAAGGCGGACACAAATCCGGATTTGGCAGTATCGAGCCACGGCATCTCGTCAATGAAAACCACCATCTTTTTTTGAGACCTTTTGCGGTCAAGCATGTCTTCCAGTTTGTGGAAGGCGTCAAACCAGCTTACGAGTGGCCCGTCCAACTTGGCCCCGTATTTCTCAAGAGAATGAGCGAACTCCTCTAATTGAATCTTATAAAGGAGCTTCTCGTCTTTATCTTCTAACTCAAGCGGGGAGATAGCGGTATGCCGGAAGGCAAAATTGTCGTCAAAGTACTCCCGAATAAGAAACGTTTTTCCTATGCGACGCCTGCCATAAACGGCTAAAAACTGTGCTGTTGGCTCCTCTAAAAGCCTTTTGAGTGTAGCCTGCTCTCTTTCCCTTGCGATGATGAGTGATTTCATAAGCAATATAAATATCCAGCCGCGAAGATACTAAAAATATCGTTCGCGGCTAAATATTTTTCAAATTATTCGAACAATTGTTCCGTTTCAGAATCTATCCATCAGGATTATTCTCTGGGGACTCTTGCGAGTGCGATCTATAACGCCCATATTCGTGCTTGGTTGCACATATATGCGACCAATTGAAATACTGGTCCTATAGGTCGCAGATTTGAAACTGGGTAAGATCGAACTACAGGTGACTGTAAGGGTGTTTTTGATAGGCTATATGGAGATGGTGGTGTGTGTGAGTCAGTGACCCACTCCCGCTACTCGGCCGCTTTTACAACACATACAGATTTGGCCCGGTACGAAGGCCTCCTCTGAAACCCGCAATATACCCGACGCTATACACAGCGGCGGTTTTTTGTTTTAGTTTTACGCACGGTTTTTTACGCACGCAGATACCATCTTACGCACGTCAGGGCCGGAAATCCTGCTTTAGATTGTCACCGCGTACCATCTAAAGCACAAAACAGGCCCTAACGTGCTTAAGATGGTCAGTAGTGAAGCTTTAATAAGGCGGAGATGTGCCCAACGCGACGCCTGGAAGCATGGTTGGACGCGGGATAAGGACGAGTATTAACGATTTTTGCTTATCTTTGCCTAAAATTAAACTGTTATGAAACGTTTTTCTTCTCTGCTGACCGCCCTTGCTGTGGCGGCCCTGATGCTTCCCGCCACCGTTTCCTGCAACAAGGGTGATGACAATGCCCTGGGCAAAGGAAGTTACTCCGTCACTGATGCGGACGGTAATATCCTGGATGAATCCTCTCTCGCGTGGGGCGGGTTTTACTTTGCCGATTACGGCGAAAATGCCCAGTCCTATGACATCGTTCTAACGGAGAATGATTATTTTAATGCTCCCGAAAAAGGATGGGCTCTCGTGGATATTGATAAGAAGTTCTGCGGAGAGGAGCAGGACCTGACACAAGACCTGGACGGCTATTATGATTTATTCCTCTACACCAGGGGAAAGAACTTCCGTTCGGGCGACTTTGCTTCAGGGACTCTATTGGTTTCCGTGGATGAAGAAAAGAGCACGGTAACAATCAAGGTGGACGGTATCGACAAAGACGGGAATCACCTGAAAATCAACTGGTCCGGAAAAGTCATTCGCTCCCTCATGTATCTGTATAACTGGTAGGATTAACCCTTTCGGTGGATTTAGAAACGAAAAGGCCCGGCACCATTGCCGGGCCATTTTTTTCTAAGATGGTTACGTAGTAACGCATCTTCATTCGTTCTTTATCAGTTGACACTAAAACTATGCTCAAGCAAATCACCCGGACGGCACTGCTTGCCTTGCTGTTTTCCTTTATCTGCGGCTCCCACGCAAAGGGGGAAGATGTAAAAGTTTTGTACTGGAACATCCAGAACGGCATGTGGCACGACCAAGGGAACAACTATGACAACTTTGTCGCCTTTGTCAAGGAGCAGGATCCCGATATCTGCATCTGGTGCGAGGCGGAATCCCGCTACATTACGGATACGGCCGACAAAATGCAGATGCCGGAAGACCAGTACCTCCCCTGGAACTGGGACCTGCTGGCCCGGCGCTATGGTCACGACTACGTCCTCATCTGCGGAAAGCGGGACACTTTCCCCCAGGTCATCACCTCCAAATATCCCATCCGGATTGTCAAGCGCATAACCGGGAACGGGGAGGAGATCATCGTCGCCCACGGAGCCGGCTGGGCTCAAATCGACCTGGGCGGTAAGCAGCTGAACATAGTCACGGTCCACACCTGGCCGCAGCGGTACGCCTATAAGGCCGACAACCAGACGGAAAGCGCCGCCCGACACGAGGGCGACATCTTCCGCGCAAGCGAAGTGAGGTACATCTGCGAAGAAACCATCGGCACGGTTCCCGGGGCCGACGGACAGCTCTGGCTCATGACCGGAGATTTCAACGCCATCTCCTCCTTGGACAATTTCCACTACGGAAAGGATCCCGAAAGCACCGAATTTCTCACACACAACTATATCCTGGACAATACGCCCTATCTGGACCTGGTCCACGAGCGTTACCCGGGAGAATTCAAGAAAAGCACCTTCTCCGGGCGCCGCATCGATTTTGTCTATGTAACGCCGCCCCTCAATGAGAAAATCACGGAAGTGACTCCGCTCTACGACGGCTTCGCCGCCTCCGAACGGGATCCGCGGGGACAGGAAGTACACAACTTCTGCCATCCGTCGGACCACTATCCCATCCAACTGACAATAAAACTGTAGTCATATGAAAGAAACTTATGCGTCTCCCATCGTTACGCAGATCGAATGCAGGTATGAATGCCTGAATTCCTATTCCGGCGTAAAAGATATGCAGGATACCGGCGTTTTCATTGAAATCCTTGACGGTGATTAATATTTGCATTATGAATAAAGAATACAAACCCCCTTTCGTTACGGTGACGCGCTTCACCGCAGACACGGCCCTTCTCCAGTATTCGGGCCTGAACGATATGAACAACAATCCCGGCGCCGGCTGGCACGAGGATCTGGACGATGATTTTATTACTCTTCCCTAATCGAAACCGTACCATGAAAACCAAATATATCATTCTTGCGGCTATTGCCGTGTCTGCCATTTCCTGCGTAAAGGAAAAAGACAAGGATTTGCAACCCCGGGGCGAAAAAGTGACCATCCGGGTCTCCACACCCGAAAACATCGAAGGGAAGGTTTCCCTTACGGAAGCCACCGACAAAAGCTCCATGCAACTGGCTTGGGAAAGCACCGACAAACTTTCCGTCAACGGGAACGAGTTCTCGGTGACCAATATCATCTCCGCTCACGAAGCCGAGTTCAGCGGCGACGATCCGGGCGACGGTCCCTATACCATCATTTATCCCGGCACGCTGACATCGGCCGATGTCTTCAACGCCCGCAGCTACACCGCGCAGGCGCAGAGCGGCAATTCCTCCACCGCACACCTGGCATACAATGCCATGCTCTCCGGCGTTTCCGAGTATCTGGAACCGAAATTCGACCCGGCCTGGGCTGCGGTAAAGAGCGGCTCCCTGGTGCAGAACGGCGCCATTCAGCTGCGTCTCCAGCTGCCTGCCGGCGTAACCGTTGCCAATTCCGTGTCGCTGGTCGCATCCCGCGACGTCTTCCCCACCACCAACGCCGGCGGGGAACTGGCCAAGACGCAGACGCTGACCCTGAACAGTGTTTCGCTCCCTTCCAACCGCATCCTGGAGGCCTATATGATGTTCTCCTCCGCGGGTGTTGTCTGGCAGGCCGGCGACATCCTCACCGTGGTGGTTGAAACGCCCGACGCCGTGTACTACCGGACACTGCCGGCCATGACGGCCCAGACCTGGACCGGCGGCGGACAGTACACCATCCAGTGCAAGGTGAACACGGAAAACAGCTTTGTCATCAACGACGCCGACGACCTGGAAGAGTTCCGCGACGGCGTGAACAGCGGCGACTTCCTCTGGCAGACCCGCAACGTGAGCCTGGGGGCCGATATCGACTGCTCCGGCATCGCATCCTGGACGCCCATCGGAAACGGAACGTTCACGCCCGTTGAGAGCGGTACGGTTTCCGCCACCTGGACGGAACCGGCTTTCAAAGGCACCTTTGACGGAAACAACCACGCCATCAAGAACCTCAATATGACGGAGTCTCCGGCAACCTACACCCCTTACGGCCTGTTCGGTATCCTGTATGGAGCCACGGTCAAAAACCTGACGCTGGGCGCCGCCAGCGGAGATACCGGCGCATTGAACGCCACGCCCGTAGGCAGAATGGATGCCGGCGCCGTAGCCGGTGTCGCCTACGGTTCCACCGTGCAGGATGTGACCAATTACTTCCCGATGACCATCGCGGACAACAGTTCCGCCAACCGGGTTGCGATGGGTATGGTAGGATATGTCTACGGTGATGCGGACTCCGGCCTTTCCACCCTTTCCGGGCTGAACAACTACGGGAAGGTAGAGGGAACCCAATCCGGCAACAATGCCGGGTATGGTGCCACCGGCGTCCATGCAGCCGGCATTGCCGGATTCGGGAACACCGGTGCCTCAGGGGTTATCAACTTGATTACCGGCTGCACCAACTATGCCGCCGTCGAAACCTCCACGGGCCGCAGCGCCGGCATCCTTGCCGCAGCCAACTCCCGTACCTCCATCGTTAATTGCAACAACCGGGGCAACATCAAGAACACCTACACCAATGCCAGGGTTGGCGGCATCACCGTCATTCTGGGAGGAACCTGCACGATGTCCGGATGCCACAACTACGCCAAGGTGGAGACTCCCGGATCCGGCTCCAACGTGGGCGGCCTGGTGTGCCTTCTCAATTCCGACACGTCCAGCGTCAGTGAAAGTGGAAATGAGGGCGCTGTGGAAGGCGTCAACTATGTCGGCGGCATTTCCGCCAACATCAGTGCCGGGACCATCACCCAATGCGTCAATACGGGCAATATAACCGGAACGAATTATGTCGGCGGCATTGTCGGACGCCAGGGCGCCAACTCCGGATGGGCCTATATCAACAAGTGCCGCTCCAACGCCACCATTACCGCCGCAAGCCAGGTGGGCGGTATCGCCGGCGCCATCTATGGCGGCGTCCTGAACACCTGCTCGGCCAAAGGCGCCGTGGTGTCATCCGGCTATGACGTGGGTGGCATTGTTGGGCAGATGTATTGCAACCAGGCCGAGGGTGGAACCTACGGACGTATGTATGTCTATGACTGCCTGGCCGCCAACGACGTTTCTACTTCCCGAACTTCCGGGAACGGCAACCTGGGCGGTGTGGTGGGCCGTCTCGTCAGGAAAAACGACGCCAACAACACCGGTCAGTATATGGCCATTGACAATTGCATCGGCCTGAACCAGACAATCTCTGCAGGTTCTCGCACTTATGTCGGTGCTTTTGCAGGACTAATCTCAGCCAATGTCGCCACCAACCAAAGCTATGTCCGGGTACGCAACAACATCTCCCTTGTAGAAGACGCTAATTATTCTGCCACCTCCGCCACTTACCGCGGCGGTTTTGTCGGAGGAATGGCCTATGGCTTGATGTACCACGCATACTATCTGGTTTCTGACAACAGCCAGACCATCGGGGCTAGCGCCACCACGTCGAACATCACCAAATCCGACGCCGCCACGCTCACCAGTGCCGCATTCTGCTCGGAGCACTCCGCCAGGGCCGGCTACAGTTTGACCGTGAACTCCGTCAACTACAAATCCTCCGGCTGGGAGATCCCTGCGGACTGTTCCTATCCCGTTCCCAAGACGCTGGCCGACCTGGGAAGCGACTACTACAAATAGCCGTTGAGAAATGAGAAGATTCATTCCTTTCCTGTTCCTTATCCTGCTGTGCGCGTGCCAGCGGGAGGATCGGCCTAATTCAGGGCCCTCTCTGGTGCAGATTCGCGTGACGATTCCCACCGAAAGCAAGGTGGCCCTCACCGAGGCGGCCGACCGTCAGTCCATGCATATAGCCTGGGAGGCCACGGATGCGATTTCCGTCAACGGAGAGACGTTCAACGTGACTTCCGTACTCTCCGACCACGAGGCCGTGTTTGAAGGCCCCACCCCGTCGGGCAGTTCCTATACGCTCATTTATCCCGGAAAGTATGCATCGGCCCAGGCATACGGTGACCGGAGTTACACCATCCAGATGCAGAACGGGAATTCCTCCACGTCGCACCTGGAATACAATGCGATGCTATCCGGCGTCTCCGAATACCAGGAGCCCAAGTTCCATTCCGGATGGGCGGAGGCAAAAGGCGGTACGCTGAGCCAGAATGCCGTGGTGCAACTGCGCCTGAAACTTCCGGATACCGTCAGCGAAGCCTATTCCGTGTCGCTCACGGCGGCCGATGCCATCTTCCCCACCACCAACGCGGGAACCGCGCTTGCCGCCAAACAGACCCTCACGCTGAACGGGGTGGAACTGAACGCCGCGAATCACCACATCCTGGAAGCCTATATGATGGTTTCCGCGGCCGGTGTGACCATCCCCCAGGGGGAAGTGATCACCGTCTCCGTGGATACCCCATCGGCCGTCTATGAACGCGCCCTCACCTTCGACGCGCAAGTCTGGACGGGCGGCGGACAGTACACCATCCAGGCCAACGTCACGGCCGGAACGCCCGTCGGAGAGCGCGGCATCCGGAATGCAGCCGATTTCCTGGCATTCGCAGAAGCCGTGAACACCGGAGCCTCCACCGCCCAGTGGGAGAACGCCCAGGGCTGGGTGAATCTGCTGGCCGATATCGACTTTACAGGGATTACCGACTGGACGCCCGTCGGCCACGCCGTCGCTCCCTGGGGCAGCAGCTACAATCCCGTTGTTACGGAAGGACACGCCTTCACCGGCAAGTTCGACGGCAATGCGCACCACATCAAGAACCTGGTGCTGGTGGACAATGTCACCACCGCCGGAGAACACTTCGGCCTGTTCGGCTACGTGGGGAAGGACGCCATCGTGCAGAATTTCGTGATTGACAACACCTGCTCGCTCACGGTGAATTCCTCAGTGGCACACAGCGCCGGTGTCATCGCCGGAGTAGTCTATGACGCCGCCGTACGCGATGTCACCAGTTATGCGCCCATGACCTATCAGGGCGGTGCCACGGGGCTTCTGCATATGGCGCTCATCGGCGGCATCTATGCCAATGAAGCGAACTGCACCGTGGACAGCGTGCACAACAACGGCAAGATAACGGTCACGAATACCGCCAACCTGAATGCAGGTGCCACGGCCATCCATGCCGCCGGCATCGTGGGATTCACCAACGCCAGGACCAGCGGAGATGACCTGAAGACCATCACCGTTTCCGACAGCAACAACTACGGAGATATGGAATCCCAGGCCGGCCGTACCGCCGGCATCGTGGGCGCGGCAAACGCCAGAACCACCATCTCCGGCTGCGAAAACCGGGGTGACCAGCTGAACACCATGCCCAAGGCCGACGGCGGCCGACTGGGCAACATCGTCTGCTTCACCAACAACGGATCCACCATCACCGGATGCAAGAACTACGGAGATCTCATTTCCACCACCTCCGGACGCGTGGGCGGCATCGTCTCCCTGGCCAACGCCGGAACCTATTCCAATAATGAGAATTACGGGGAAATCATTTCCGACAGCCAGTACCGCGGCGTGTTCTTTGGTTATATCAGCGCCGTCACCACCTGGACGGGCGGAAAAGCCTCCGGCAAGGTGGGGACCTACAACAGCGGGACGTACCAGTACGACCTGTATTCGGAGGCCGAAAAGGAAAGATATCTGGGACCGGTGGGCGGAAGCGGAGCCATCAACGCCAGCAATATCATCTATGACATCGCTACCGGCGCCCCGCAGCCGGATCCGGAACTGGATGTGACGGCCACCCTCCGAATCCTCTTCATCGGCAACAGCTTCACGATGGATGCCGTACGCCAGCTTCCTGCCATTTTTGAAGCAACGGGCATAGACGACATCCAGCTTGTCCATATGTATTATGGCGGACGGACCGTTCCCGAATATGTTTCCGGCTGGAGCACATCCACGGATTACCACTGCTACGTCTGCAATCCCGGCGAAACGGACTGGACTGAACTTACCGGAAAGAGCCTCGCAACCGTTACGGCGACGGGAGAATGGGACATCATCACCATTCAGGAGCACACCGGCCGCAGCATCGCCTGGGGACGCAACCAGACGGAACTGGAAACGGAAATCGGCCAGGTGCAGGCGCTCGTGGACCTGGTGAAGGGGACGGCGGCAGGGACTCCGGAACTGTACTACATCCTGTCCCAGGCCTACCACGACCTTTCCAAGACCCAGAACACCACGAAGAACTTCACCACCACGGATGAAATGTGGAGCGTGATTGCTCCGGTGGGACAGGCCATTGTGGACGGCTGCGGCTTCGACGGAGTCATCTCCACCGGTGTGATGTTGCAGAACCTGCGTACCAGCAGTCTCAACAACAGCAACGGGCTCAGCCGCGACGGCTACCATATGGACTATGGCATCTCCCGTTTCGGCGCCGCCTGCGCCGTGTTCGAGACGCTGATCTCCCCCGTGAACAACATCTATCTGGACGGCGTGGTCTGCGGTCCCACCACCGACTCGTTCGAAGGGACCTCCTGGACCACCGCAGTAACCGCGGCACGGGCCCCCATCGCCCTCCAGGCCGCCCGCTACGCCATGGCCAAACCTTATGAAGTGACCAGCATGGCCGGCGGCGGTTCGGGCTCCAGCGGCACGCTGGGCGATATGGCGGACAACGAAACCTTTAAAGAAAACCTGGATAACGATAATTAGAATATGAAATCATTCCGCACTTGTTTCCTCGTCCTGGCGGCGCTGTCGGCCCTTTCCTGCGTGAAAGAAGCCACACCGGACCCCGCCCCTTCCCGGAAGGTAACTGTCCGGGCGTCCATTCCGCAGGAGCAGGAGACCAAGGTATCCCTGACCACCACCTCCAACCGGCAGGCGCTTTGCCTGGCCTGGAAACAAGGTGACTTGATTTCCATCAACGGGAATGAATTCGCCGCCACAAACATCTTCTCCGAACACGAAGCGGAGTTCTCGGGGGATGCTCCGTCCGGAAGTGAATTCACCATCATCTATCCCGGCAAGTATGCATCGGCCTATGCCTTCGATGCGCGCAGTTACGTTTCCCAGAAACAGAGCGGGAATTCTTCCACGGACCATCTGGAGTACAACGCCATCCTGGCGGGCGTATCCGAGTATCTGGAACCCGTGTTTACACCGGGATGGGCGGCGGCCAAGGGCGGTACGCTGCGCCAGAACGGGGCCATCCAGTTGCGCCTGCAGCTGCCCTCGGGCGTGGAAAGCGCCAACTCCGTTGCGCTCATCGCATCCCGGCCGGTCTTCCCCGCCACCAATGCGGGAGATGTGATGTCGGACCACCAGGTCCTGACGCTGAGCGGCTGCACGCTTCCTTCCAACCGGATTCTGGAAGCCTATATGATGTTCTCCTGCGCCGGCGTCACCTTCCAGGACGGAGACCGGCTCACCGTGGCCGTGGATACGCCCGATGCGATGTACTACCGTACGCTGGATATGAACGGGCAGGCCTGGACCGGCGGCAGCGAATACACCGTGCAATGCAAGGTATCCACTCCCAACAACTTCACCATTAACGACAGCGGGGATCTGGAAACCTTCCGGGACGGCGTGAACAGCGGTAACTTCCTCTGGCAGTGGCGGCACGTCACCCTGGGGAACGACATCGACTGCTCGTCCATCTCCGACTGGGAACCCATCGGTGCGGGTGCGTTCATCTATGAAGGCGATGCTGCCAACGCCTATGAGGTCTACGGTACGCCTTTCCACGGTACCTTCGACGGAGGCGGATATACCCTGTTCGATCTTCAGATGAGCGGGACGCCGGCCGCCAATGAGCCTTACGGATTCTTCGGCATCCTGGACGGTGCAACGGTGAAGGACCTGGTCTTCGGCGCCGACGCCGGCGACGGAGGGTACCTGGAAGTAACGCCTTCGGCCGCCCTGGAAGCCGGTATCGTGGCCGGCGTAGTCCGGGGTTCGGAGCTACGGAACATCACCAATTACAGCCCGATGAGCATCCTCACCAATTCCTCCACCGCCCCTGCCTTCTTCGGAATGGTGGGCTACGTGATGGGAACGGTGGCCGGAGGCTCCGTGCTGGAGAATCTGGACAACTACGGTGAAGTGAACGCCCACGGCGGGAGCAACACCAACAACGGCGCCACCGGCTTCAATGTGGCGGCCATCGCCGGCTTCAGCCACACCAGCAACTCCAATATCCGGAACACCATCGAAGGCTGCGACAATTACGGCAACGTCACCACCTCCACGGGCCGCGCCGCCGGCATCCTGGCCGCCGCCAACGCCCGGACCCAACTGCTCGGTTGCACCAACCGGGGGAATATAGAAGACAGCTTTTCATCGGCCCGTATGGCAGGCATCTGCTCCCTGCTGGGGAACAATTCCTGGATGAACGAGTGCTCGAACTACGGAAAGATTGTCGCATCCAACAGCGGCGGACAGGCCGGCGGCCTGGCTTGCCTGGTAAATCAGGAAGCCGTGGAGATTTCCGGCGGCGGCAACCACGGTCTCATTCTGTGCAACGCCTCTTATAGGGGTACCCTGGCCGCCAATTTCAGCGTTTTTAAATCCGTCAGCAACGTCGTCGCCGGCGGCGCCATCGCCACCTACAGCGCCACTGCCGCCGGTCACATCGGCAGTTACAGCATCATCACCGAGCAAAACTGCCTGGATTTCATTGGAGGCGGCCTGACTGACGAAAAACTGGAGAATGTCAAGCGCGTGACCTTCGAAGCCTGGACGAATTATCCGGACGGAAGCGTCACCTATATAGCCGATGCAGACGACCTGCTGGCCTTTGCCGCAGCCGTGAACAGCGGCGGCTCCGAAGCCAACGGCATGGCCGTCCTGACGGCCGATATCGACTGTTCGTCCATCAGCGACTGGACGCCCATCGGCGACTGCGGGATGAGTGCCTGGACACACGTGAACCTCACCACCACCGGAACCTTGTTCGCCGGCACTTTCGACGGACAGGGACACACCATTTCCAACCTGGAGATGGATTTTGCCTCGTCCGGCAGTTGGAAGGCCTATGGTTTCTTCGGAGGCCTCGCCGACGGTGCCGTGGTTAAGGACCTCACCTTCGACGATTCGTGCTCAATGAACGTCAGCGCCTCTTACGGCTCCTCCTTCGGCGTTCTGGCCGGCCTGGTGAAAGGCGCGACCATTGAGAACGTAGTCAGTTATGCGGCCGTTACCGGAGGCGGCACATCCTCCCTTGGAAGCAACAATGTGGCAGGGCGTACGATGGTGGGCGGCATCATCGGGGAGGTCCACGCCGGCGCGCAAGTCGCCAAGTTGAGCGGCCTATATAATTATGGTACCATTGGTTCCCCGGCAAGTGATTTTTCCCGTGGAAATAACGCCGGAAACGGTGCCAACGGGTTCCACGTGGGCGGCATTGCCGGATTCTCCACCAATACGAATAATACAAGACTCGTCACGTTCACCGACTGCCACAACTACGCCGACATCTACACCAACGCCGGCCGCAGTTCCGGGCTGGTCGCCGCCTGCAACCGGTACACAAAACTGGACGGCTGCACAAACCGTGGCAATGTAGTTTCTTCCGTCAGCGGCACCTTCCGCCTGGGCAACATCACCTGCATCGCGGGCGTTGGGTCCGAACTGGTGGGATGCATCAATTACGGCGACCTTACTGCACTTGACTGTGAATCAGTAGCCGGTGTGATCTGTCTCGTCAACGATGCCAGCGTCAAGTTGACGGATTGCGCCAGCCTGGGGGCCACCATTCTGGGAAAGAACGTGAATGTGAGCGGGACGCAGACCTATAACGGGGTCCTGTTCGGTCAATGCAACAAAGACGCCACCTTCTCCGGTTGCCGTGTCAGCGGCGTATTCGGGACAAGCACATCCAGCACCGTAACCCTCACGGCGGAGAATTACTTCCAATTTGTGGGACAGGTATCTTCCGCAGCCACCACCTGTACCACCGCCAACATTACTTTCGACGGCGGGGCCGCTGCGGGGAACGGCATCTCCACTGCGGAAGACCTGGTTGCCTTCGCCACCGCCTTCAACAGCGGGGCCGATGTCTCCAGATTCCTGGTCGGCGGAGCCGTCAAGTTCAATAACGACATTAACGCCTCGTCCATCTCCCAGTGGGTCCCCATCGGCACCAGCACCCGTCCGCTGAACCTTGACGTGAACGGCAACGGGAAAACCATCTACAACGTAAACTGGACGGTGGATGCCACGCAGGCCGAAAGCCTGGGCCTGATCGGCTATGCCGAAAGCGTCGCTATCAGCAACTTTACCCTGGGCGGGAAAGATTCCGAGATTGTCTTCAGCGGCAACCGGAGCAAGATCCGCGCAGGCGGCATCATCGGCCGCGCGGAGGATGTTACGCTCACAGGCGTGGTGAACAACGCATCCCTCAAGGTGACGGGGACATCGGCCACCGGCAATAACCTCATCGTGGGCGGCCTCGTCGGCTATGCGGATCAGGAATGCACCATCGGCGGAAGCACCGACGGACAGGGCTGCGCGAACAACGGGAACGTCAGCGCAACGGTCGTGGGTCAACTGGGCGGCATCGTCGGATACAATTCCGGCATCATTTCCCACTGCACCAACAAGGGGGATGTCTCCTGCCCTTCCAGCGGGGTTTACGGTCCGGCATGGCTGTGTTCCCACAATACCACCAAGTCCAAACTGACAGCCAATTCCGGCTATGGGCTGGTGGGAGAAAGTCCCGCCATGATCCGGAATGCCGTGAAGGAGGACATCGAGAACAAACTGGATCCCGAATCCGTCACCGTGGACTGGACGCTGGATGCCTATTATGACTGGAGCCTGGTGGAAAGCCGTAACCTGCACAGCGGCGCCACTTATCGCCATTATTCCTGCACCAACGTTCCCCGGCAGATCCACGTGCTGGAAGTGGACCTGACCAATCCCGGCATTGAACTCACGGCGGCCCTCGCCGGAGAGATGGTACCCAACCCGAACGGAATCGTCGACAACGACCACAATTATGAATTGAACACCATCCGGGAAAGGCTGTCGGATGTCTGCACCAGAAGACGCTCCGAAGGTCAGAACATTTTGGCCGGGGTAAATGCAGGCTTCTTTGACACGCACGAGGGCATCCTGCGCGGATTCTGCGTGGAGGACAGCCAGCCCGTCTATATCAACAATCCCGACGTGGTGAACGACCTCACCAACCACAAATGGGGATTCACCGTCTTCAAGGACGGCACCGCTTCCTGCGGCGTCAAGAGATTCACCGGCAAGATCCGCACGGACGGAAAAGAGTTCAATTACTATTCACTGAACGACACCATCCTCCGGCACACATCGGCCGACTACCAGGTGAACCTCTACACGTGGCGTTACAGGAAGAAACCCTACAGCGACCATCCGGAACTGGTGAACACCCTGGCGTCCAACGCCCTGTACGTGGTTTGTAAATGGGACAATGACCCCATGACCGTGAATACGGGCTATGCCTGGGCCACCGTGACGGATATCCGCGACGGAGGCAAGGGCAGCATCACCACGCCCCAGTTGGATGACAGGAAGAAATTTGCCGTCGTCCTTTCCGGGGAGACGGCCGAAAAATGGCGCTCCTTCATCCAGGTGGGAAGCCGCCTGGAAGTGAACTGCACCATCAGCGTGGACGGCGTTGCCAAGCCCATCCTCACCCAGGTGTCCACCATGTATCAGCTGATGACGGACGGGCGGGACGCCTCCAATACGCCCGGCTCCTCCGCCAGCCTGTACAGCAAATGGGATCCGATGACCTTCCCTGTTGTGAGCAAGGACGGCAAGCGGGTCTGGCTGGTCCAGGTTGACGGCCGGAACGGCTGGACCTCCATGGGTGTAAAGGGTTACGAAATGTACCGCATCGCCAAGAAACTGGGCGGCTGGTGGATGACACGCTTTGACGGAGGCGGATCGGCCTGTACCTGGGTCTGGAACGGCTCCTCCGGAAGCATCGTGAACCATCCTTCCGACAGCCCCGGCGGCGAGCGCAGCTGTATGAACTATCTACTGATCAGAGCGAAAAACTAAAACCATATGAAAAAGACATTCCTGCTACTGGCCACCGCCATCGCCTTTATCCTGACGGGCTGCGACGGAAACAAACAACCCGACGGCCCGGGACCGGATCCCGTGGACCCGAACGCTCCCGGCATCCGTTCGGCCGATGATTTCCTCTCATTCGCCGAAGCCGTAAACGCCGGCAAGTCCACCGCGGAGTGGGAGAACGAAGAAGGCTGGGTGAATCTGCTGGCCGATATCGACTTCGCAGGGGTCACCGACTGGACGCCCGTCGGCGACGCCATCGCGCCCTGGGGCAGCAGCTACAATCCCGTCGTTACGGAAGGGCACGCCTTCACCGGCAAGTTCGACGGAAACGCGCACCATATCAAGAACCTGGCGCTGGTGGACAACGTCACCGTAGAAGGCCGGCATTTCGGCCTGTTCGGATATCTGGGGAAAGGCGCCATCGTACAGAACTTCGTCATCGAAAACAACTGCTCGCTGACGGTGAAATCTTCGGTGGCACACAGCGCCGGCGTCATTGCCGGACTGGTCTATGACGCCGCTGTCCGCGATGTCACCAGCTACGCCCCCATGACCTACCAGGGCTCCGCCACGGGTCTTCTGCACATGGCCCTCATCGGCGGCATCTATGCCAATGAGGAGAACTGCACGGTGGACAGCGTCCACAACTACGGCAAGATAACGGCCACGAATACCGCCAACCTGAACGCCGGCGCCACCGGTATTCACGCGGCCGGCATCGTGGGCTTCGCCAACGCCTTGAACAGCGGGGAAGACCCGAAGAGCGTCACCGTTTCCTCCTGCAACAACTATGGAGATATGGAGTCCCAGGCCGGGCGAACCGCCGGAATCGTGGGCGCGGCCAATGCCAGAACCCTCATTTCGGACTGCGAGAACCGGGGCAACCAGCTGAACACCATGCCCAAGGACGACGGAGGACGGCTGGGCAACATTGTCTGTTTCACCAACAACGGATCCTCCATCTCCGGATGCAAGAACTACGGAAACCTGATTTCCACCCGCAGCGGTCGCGTGGGCGGCATCGTCTCCCTGGCCAACGCCGCCACTTATTCCAACAATGAGAATTACGGCGAGATTATCTCCGACAGCCAGTACCGCGGCGTATTCTTCGGCTACATCAACACCGCCACCACCTGGACAGGCGGAAAGGCGTCCGGAAAAGTGGGGAGATACAATGGCGGAACCTATGTCTATGACCTGTACGAGGATGCCCAGAAAGAAAAATATCTGGGTCCCGTAAGCGGAGCCGGCTCCATCAACGCCAGTAACATCGTCTATGATATCGCCACCGGCGACACGCCCATTCAACCGGATCCCAGCCTGGACGTCCAGGCCGGACTCCGCATCTTCTTCATCGGCAACAGCTTTACCAAAGATGCCGTGGAACTGCTCCCGAACATCCTGCACGAGAAAGGTATCACGGACGTCCAACTGGTCCATATGTATTATGGCGGACGCACCATCCCGGAATACGTGAGCGGATGGAGCAGCGCCACCGACTACAAATGCTACGTCTGTAATCCCGGCGCCAGCAGCTGGAGCGAACTCACGGGAAAGAGCCTCGCCGTTGTGGCCGCTACGGGCAAATGGGACTATGTCACCATCCAGGAACATACCGGCCGCAGCATCGCCTGGGGACGCACCGCAGCGGAACAGGCCGCCGAAGTGGCTTCCGTGCAGGAACTGGTCAACAAGGTTAAATCGGCCCAGAGCGCCGTGGGCGGCAATCCCAAGCTGTATTACATTCTCTCCCAGGCCTACCACGACCTTTCCAAGGCTCAGAATGTGGATAAGAACTTCACCACCACGGACGAAATGTGGACCAAGATCAGCGCCGTGGGGCGGGCCATCGTGGAGGGTTGCGGCTTTGACGGCGTCATTTCCACCGGCGCCATGCTGCAGAACCTGCGCACGTCGGGGCTGAAGAACTCCAACGGGCTCACCCGCGACGGATACCATATGGATAACGGCATCTCCCGTTTCGGGGCTGCCTGCACCGTGTTTGAAACCCTCATCGGCCCCGTGAAAAACATGCTTCTGGACGGCGTCGTCTGCGGGCCTTCCGTAGATTCCTTCACCGGCACCGCCTGGACCACGGCCGTTACCGAAACGCGCGCCCCGGTAGCCCTGCACGCCGCCCGCTACGCCATCCAGAAACCCTATGAGGTGACGGATATGAAAGGAGAGGGCGCCGAGCAGCCGGAAGTTCCGGAGACCCCCGAGGATGTGTCCATCGCATCGGTGGATGAACTGGTGGCCTTCGCCGCACGGGTGAACAGCGGAGACGCAAAGGCCAAAACCGCCAACGTCACCCTCACCGCCGACCTCAACCTGTCCTCGCTGACGGCGTGGACGCCCATCGGCAACGTGACCGCCACGGGCAATAACCTCGTAGCCACCGCGCCGGAAGGAAACGTTTTCAGCGGCACCTTCGACGGCGGGAACCACACCATTTCCGGGTTCAAGGCCAACGCCACCCTGGCGGCCGGAAAAACCTGGGGTTTCTTCGGCTATCTGTCGAACGCAACTGTCAAGAATTTCACCCTGGTGGCCGACGTAACCCTCCAGGCGGGCGGAGCGGCCGATGCCGGCATCGTCGCGGGCACGCTGCTCAGTTCCACCGTGCAGAACGTGACCGTTCAGGGCAAGGCCGACCTTAAGGGCACCACGGTGGACAACGTGCGTTTCGCCGTGGGCGGCATCGCCGGATTCGCCATCAGCGCGTATAATGCCGACGCCGACCGGGATACCTACATCAAGGGCTGCAACGTGGACCTCACCGTCACGGCCTCCAGCGGCACCAATACCAAGAACGGCGCCACCGGCTGCCACTACGGAGGCATCGTCGGCTTTTCCACCAACTTGGGGAAGGACGCCTCCCACGTGCACATTGAGAACTGCACCAACGGCGGAACCATCACCGCCAGCATCGGCCGCAGCAGCGGCATCGCCGGCGCCGCCAACTACGGCACCCTCATCTCCGGCTGCGTGAACAATGCCAGCCAGGTGAGCACGATGAACAACGGACGTATCGCCAACATCGCTTGCATCCTGGGCGGAAACTCCGGCATTACCGACTGCATCAACAACGGCTCCGTTACCACCACGGTAAGCAACTGCCAGGCGGCCGGATTCGTGGCGCTGCTGAACGACGCCACCTGCTTCATCAGCGGCGGACGGAACAACGGAGACGTCATCTGCGCCTTCGTCACCGACAGCAACGGACGGGACTTCCGGGGCCTGCTGGTGGCAAACTTCTCCAATTTCAAGGAGGTCAACGGCACGGTGGTGAGCGGACGACTGGGTAAATACGTGGCCGACAGCACGCCGCAGTGGGTTGATGTTACGGCCGACAACTACATCGACGGCAAGTACATCGGCTATTGGGCCAATGATACTGCCAAAGCCAAGATCAAGAACACCAGTTATGTAGCTCCTGAATAGCCAGTATGGAAAGACGAGACTTCCTGAAATCCTGCGGCCTGGTCCTGGGAGCCGGTGCCGCCATGAGTTCCCCGCTGTCCGCGGCAACCGGTGCGGCCGAAAAACTGATCCGGCCCGACGGAGACGAAGGGAACGTGGATAAAAGTTACAATGACATACCCGTCAGAGGCCTCAAACCGGAGGTCGCCCATCAGGTAAGCGTGATTATCATCGGTGCGGGAAACAGGGGTCGGACCTATGCCGGTTTTGCCGACAGATTCCCGGAGGCGATGAAGATTACCGGTGTTTCGGACATCCTTCCTGACAGGACGGAATGGCTCTCCAACCGGCACGGGGTGGCACCTGAGATGCGTTTCGGGCATTTCCGGGAAGTGTTCGCTTCGGGCAGGAAACTGGCCGACGCCGTGGCCATCTGCACGCCGGACGACCGCCATTTCGAACCCTGCATGAAGGCGCTGGAACTGGGCTACGATGTTCTCCTGGAGAAGCCCGTCGCCCAGACCGAAAAGGAATGCAAGGCCATCCTGGCCCAGGCCAAGAAGTACAACCGCATTGTGGCCGTGTGCCACGTCCTGCGCTATTCCCCGTATTTCCTGGCCATGCGCGAGGTGGTGCGGAGCGGCGTGCTGGGGGACATCGCCTGCATCCAGCATTTCGAGCCGGTGCAATACGCCCATATGGCACACTCTTACGTAAGGGGCAACTGGCGGCGCTCCGACGAAACCACGCCCATGATCCTGGCAAAATCCTGCCACGACCTGGACATTCTCCGCTGGCTGCTGGACAAGCCCTGCAAGAGCATCGTCGCGGACGGCAACCTGTTCTTCTTCAAGGAGGAAAACGCCCCGGCGGGCGCCCCGGCCAAATGCACCGACGGCTGTCCGCACGAGGCGAACTGCCCCTATTCGGCCATCACCATCTACACCAGGCTGAAGCAGCACCTGGGGGTGTTCGACCTCCACGGGGACAAAGATCCGGACCACATCCTGGCCCGTCTGAAGGATCCCCGCTACTCCAGCTACGCCCGCTGCGTTTTCCACTGCGACAACAACCAGCCGGACCACTATGTAGCCGATATGATGTTCGAAGGCGGCACGTCGGCCTCCTTCACCATGTCGGCCTTCTCGCCCGAAGGCGGCCGCAGAACGCGCATCCTGGGCACGATGGGCTACCTGGAAGGCAATATGAAACAGTTCACGGTGTGGGATTATCTTACCCGTACGCCCAAGGTCTGGGACCGGAAGGTTTCCGACATCCCGGAATACAAAGGCTCCGGCCACGGCGGCGGCGACTTAGCCCTGGTCCGCGACTTCGTGGAGGCCGTCTCCTGGCAGGACAAAAACAAGCTGTCCAGCACCATCGACGTCTCCATCGAAAGTCACGTGATTGGTTTCGCCGCTGAGCGCAGCCGCCGCAGCGGGAAGAAGGAGAAAATCTAAGCTGCCGGAGGTTCGGAACCCTTTTCGGCCTCATCAGGAGCGCCTTTCTTCTTGTGCGTGGCGAAGTACCAGATGGCTACGCCGGCAACCACCAGCAGCGAGATGCCCAGGATGGGCCGATGGGCGATCCAGGAAATGACCACAATCAGTATCGTCCAGACAAAGGCTACGAGGCCGCAGACAAGACCTACGCCCCAGCCGATGATATTGGCCAGGAACGGCAGGACCTTGAACAGCGTTTCAATGATGCTGAAGATGCCCTTCAGGCCATAGAAGACCAGGAAGAAACCAATGATGCGCAGCGCCCAGAGCCAGAATTTATTGGCTTTGATGAGGTGGTCGAACATTTCATCCTTGGAGACTTCACCCTTCTCAAGGACCGAGAGCGTCTCACCGTTTTTCGCCGTGAAATGAGTAAAGCTGTCCCCTGTCACCTTGGCTATGATACTGATTTTCTGAGGGGTGGAGATTTGGGTGTAGGTAATCATGACGTCGCCCACATCGGGCTTGCCCGGATCCTCGCCGATATAGATCATGGTGGAGTCTCCAGCCACAGGCAGCGTGGTATAACTGTCAATTCCCCTGATCTGCGATTCGTTCAGCCGGTAGGCGCCGAAAGTGACCGTGTCCGCATACCACGTCATATCGTCCACATTCTGCTTGACGGTATTTTCCCCTCTATACTGCGATTCGTGAAAATCCGCTGAATTGACAGGACTGTCTGTCCATTCCAGATCGTACGTGTAGGTGGTGGTGGTTTCCGATTCGCCGCCGATTTTATCCTTGGTCTCCGAGTGGGATTTCTCCACCCACTGGTAGTATTTCGCCTCCCGCTTCATGGCAATGCCCCTTGTGCCCACGTTGAACTGGGAGTCAAAGAGGGAATCGGCCGTTTCCGCCAGGCCGACGGCATGAACGAGCTTCCCTTCGAATGAGGGGTCAATCCTGGAGATGTCCGCCATCTCCACCGTCTGCCCCTGGGCCTCCTTGAGCATCGCGGTGGTCCTGACCGCACGGCCCTCATTCCACCAGAGGAGGACTGTACCTCCGATAAAAAGGAGAAAACCGGTCCCAATGCCGCGAAGGGAGTTTCCCAAGCGCTTGCCGTAACTGGTACGCGTTGTTTCAGTGTATGCCATAATCCTTTCCGTTTAGTTTCATTAACGCAAAGATAGCATTTTTTACTATCTTTGCATGAACTCCTGTCAAACCTGTAAAATAAAGGATGATGACCCGCCATTTTCCTGTTATTATGCTGCTGTGCCTGCTCGCCTGCGGGAACTCGGGCGGCGGCTCCCAAAACAAACAGCAGCCGAAACCGGCCGCTCTTTTCACATATGACAAGGACGGCCTACCCCTCAAAAAAGTTTATGACACGGCCGGGAACAAGGAGAACTGCTTTATCGTCATCTCCAAAGTACACCCCGAGCATCTAAGCGTCTATGAAGCCAAGGGCCGGGACACAGTGCTTTTGGCGGTTTACCCCGCCTGCGTCGCGCGCGACAAGGGCCAGAAGGAAAAGAAGGGGGACAACAAAACGCCGGAATCCTATCCCGGGAAACCCTTTTCCATCTCCCAGATAAAGGATGCACACAACTGGACGCACGACTTCGGCGACGGCCGGGGCCCCATCCTGGCCTACGGGAATTGGTTTCTACGGCTGGATACGCCTCGGTTCGGCGGCATCGGCATTCACGGCAGCACAGGCAATCGCGAATCCATTAAAACGGGCCGCGGGAGCGAAGGCTGTATCCGCCTGCTGGACGAGGATATCATTCACCTGAAGGAAAACTACGTGTGGCTGGGCATGCCCGTCATCATCCTCCCGGAAGGGATGGGCCCGCTGCCCTTTGAAGCGGCGGCCCTGAAAAAGAGGGCCCGCAATGAGGGGGCCCAAAGTCCGGGACAATAATCCCTACCGCAAAGCTTTTTTCAATACCGGCAGCAGTGCCTGGGCGAAACGGAGCGTCCCCAGGTCCGTCAGGTGAGTGCCGTCCACGGAGGATTCGGCGTCGTCGAAAGATTTGTCGGCCCCGGGATTGGCGAAATAGATTTTCTTCTCGCCGGACTTTTTCAGGGAATCGAACAGTTTTTTGAAGGCCTGCCGACGGGCCTCACGGTCCGCGGTCATTTCCTGGTCAAAGCCTTCCCCAGCATAGCGAAGGGCCTGGACGAAGATGATGGGAACGTCCGGATGGGCATCCCGCAGAATGCGGAAGAAAGCCTCTCCGCGGGCCTCCACATCCTCCACAGTGGCGTTGCACAGGGGCGCCAGCACGTAGGCGGCGGGATGCTCCACCGAGGCCATCAGGCGGGCGATGTCCAGGTCCAGCAACGCATTGCCGCTAAAGCCCAGGTTCACGAATTCGCGGTCCAGTTCCCGACTCATGATGCTGGTATAGACCATCCCCGGACGGGAGACGCACCCGCCCTGGGTGATGCTGGTGCCGTACATAACTATCGGCCTGTCCGAACGCGGCGACTGGAGTTCGGGCTGCAGGGCCGGATGTCCTTCTTCCGTGCCGATCTGAAGGCTGGAAACTCCGTCGTAGAGCGACAGATAGAGCATATACTCCCGCATCTGCGGCTCCATATTCTGGAAGATTTTCCTTTCGCTGACGGCATTTTTGAGGTCCGGTTTCGCGGCGGCGAGGAAGTGCCATTTGCCATCGGCCCGGACATAGAGGTCCAGACCGCGCGAGCCCGTGGGACTCATATGGTTCATCACGTGCGAGGTGGCCGATTCCCACCGCACCCACAGCGTGGGCGAATCCGTCCGGAAGCGGACATAAAGGCCCGCGGAGTTCTGCCCCAGCGACCAGACGCGCGGACGGGATTCCTCCTTGAGGGCGGCCGGGAGCCGGGAATAGCGGGTGTAAGTATCTTCCACCGCCTTGCCGTAAAGCGGAAGCGTCTCTGCGTCCGTCCACACCTGCGCCCGGGCGGAGAAGGCGCTGCAAAGTAATAACAAAAGGATTAAACGAGTCTTCATACTGCAAAGATAAGAAAAAAGCCCGGGGAACTCTGCTTCTCCGGGCTTCGTTCTTCAGATATGAACTCCTAGAACAGGTAGGACAGGCCCACGTGCAGGAAGTGGATCTTCATATTGCTGTTGACAAGCTTGGACATGTTCCACATACCCCAGTCATAGCCGGCGTCAATCGCAATCTTCTTGCTGATTTCCACGCCGCCGCCAATGCCGAGTTTGGAATCCAGACGGTTCAGAATGCCGTTTTCGCCATAGTAATCATAGGAAACGCCGCCCTCGGTGCCTTTCGCTGCAAGGCCGATGGAGGTCATTACGCCAGCCTGGGCAAAGACGCTGAACATGGCGTTGATGGGGAATTTGTACCGGAAGCGGAGGGGAACATTGATCATGTGCATGCTCTCCTTGACACCTGTGGTCTGGTCGTTGGTGCCCTGGAAGGCATACTCGATTTCAGCAATCACATAGAGGTTCGTCGCAACGGGGACTTCACTGCCCACGCCGGCATAGAAGCCGTTGCTGGCATTCGAAGTATTTGCGTTCTTTTCGATGGTGGTGCCGTGGAGATAACCGGCGGTCACATACCATTGTTCCTGCGCAAAAGCGCTGAAGGTGAGCAGCATAGCCGCAAAAACCAAAGCAAGTTTTTTCATAGTATAAATTAGGTTTAAGGATTATTTGTCGTGTGATTCTCCCACGCGGGCCTCCACCACGTTGATGATGTAGTCTCCGCTCTTCTCACATTCTCCGATGAGGTCCATGAACACCGTGCCGTTGTCATAGCCATAAAGGTGCTGGTCCAGGGCGTCGATGTTCTCCTGTTTCAGGCGGTTGCGGCAGTCGTTGATGCGGGCCTCAATATAAGCGCTCTTGCCAAGGCCCACGGCCCCGCGGGGGCTCGCGAGCACCAGGTTCATCTGGGTGAGGGCGTCTTCCAGCAGCTGGACCATCTCCATACCGCCCGCAATCTGGGCTTCGGAGAACTCTACCTTGCCCACCCGCTTGCGCTTGAGGATGCGCACCAGGTTGAAGAAGCTGTCGCCCACGGACTCCAGTTCCCCGATTTCACGCAGCATCGCGCGGATCTCTCCCTTAGTTTCATCGGAGAGGTGCGCCTGGCCAACATCGCCCAGATACTTCCCAATCTCGGCCTCCATCCGGTCCGAAAGGTCCTCATACTTGTCGATGCGGTCATAGAGCTTGTTGAATTCATCTTCCGGCGCATGGTAGGCTTCTTTGAGAAGATCGTACATCTTCTGCATCTTTTCGCCGAAGAGCACAATCTCCTTCTGTGCCTGCAGGACGGAGATTTCCGGCGTCTTCATGAGACCGCCGCGGATGTACTGCAGACGGAATTCGTCCTCTTCCTCGCTCTTCTTCGGGCGGATGATCAGGCACACCACCTTTTCGATGAACGGGATGAACCAGATGAGGATGAGCGTATTGATGACGTTGAAGAAGGTATGGAACGTGGCCAGCGCAAAGGAGAGCTGCGTGGCCCGGGTGGCCATATAGGCTTCGTCACTCTTCTGCTCGAGAGTGGGAACATATTCCGGATCCAGTCCCACGATGCCACACACCATCTTCACAAAGGGGAAGAACAGAATCAGGACCCAGATGACGCCGAACACATTGAACAGCATGTGCGCCATGGCCGTCCTCCGCGCCTGTGTATTGGCGCTTAACGCAGCCAGATTGGCCGTAACGGTGGTGCCGATATTTTCACCCATCACCAGCGCGATACCCTGGAAGATGGAGATGGCCCCGGTGGAGCAAAGCACCATGGTGATGGCCATGAGGGCCGCGGAACTCTGCACGATGGCGGTAAGAACAGTTCCTATCAGCAGGAACAGCAGGATGGTCCAGTAGTTCGTTTGGAAGCTGGCGAAGAATTCCGCCACGGCGGGTTTATGCGCAAGGTCCAACGCCATGCCTCCCTCCTTCAGCATCCCCAGTGCGAAGAGCAGGAAGGAAAGACCGAAGAGAAAATCTCCCACATAACGGTATTTCCCCAACTGAATGAGGATGATAGCCACCAGGAAGACCGGCCAGACAAAATCCGCAATGTTAAAGGAGAAGCCGGCGCTCATGATCCAGGCGCTCATGGTGGTGCCGATGTTGGCGCCCATGATGATGGAAATGGCCTGTCCCAGCGTGAGCAGGGCGGCGTTCACGAAGGACACCGTCATCACGGTGGTAGCGGCCGATGACTGCACCGCCACGGTCACCAGGGAACCGGTAAGGACCCCGGAGAAGCGGTTGGTGGTCATGGCGCCCAGCATGTTACGTAGCTGCGGGCCCGCCATCTTCTGCAGCGCCTCACTCATCACTTTCATACCGTAGATGAGCAGGGCGATGGAGCCGAGGAGTTTCAGTATTATGAGCGGCATAAGGGTCTTATTTCAGAAGGAAAGTGCCAAAGAATTCGGGCCGATGGAAATCCGGCTGCGGCGTCTCCACGGGCGCCCAGCTCAGGAAATGCGGATGGGCCGTCTTGTCCCCGCACTTGTAGATATTGCCGTTCAGCCGGTCCGGCAGGTTCTCCGGATCCAGGCCGATGGCTTCAAAAGGAACGATGATGCCGATGCACCAATCCAGGGGTTCGTCGGCGATATCCACAGGCGCGGCCACTCCGCCGAAACGGATGATGCGGTTCATCGACTCCGGAATTAGTTTTCTGTCGGCCCTGCCGGGACCCTTTCCCACCAGCAGATGGCCGGCGGCGTTCACTTCGATGTTATAGTAGTCCGGACTTCCGGGGGCTTGCAGGAAGATTTCGCAGCAGCTGTCTTCCCAGATGGTACCGCCGTCCTTGAGGTTTTTCACGGTGATTCCCGGGCCGCTGACGTGCCAGACAATCCAGAGGGCATCGGCCGTACGGGCGATCTTCCCGGCGCAGAAGGGCGCGTGGGGGAATTCGGCCGGCCAGTTGACCTTGTCCACCTGGAAGGGAGCCCCGTTCAGTTCAAGGGCGCTTGCATCGCAGGAATCCAGCAGCGGAATGGAAAGGGTGTGGTTCATAGATGCAAAGATAGCATTTTTCGCTGAAAATAGTATGCTACTCCCTCACGGGGCGGATCTGAGTGCCCTGAAAACGGAAATAAACGTTCGTTAATTCGGGTTTTGAGACGGAGGAGTCGTAGCGGATGCAGATGCTGGACATCGCCCTATACTGTCCTTTCTCACAGGAAGAATAAACAAGCGCCCCCCGGTAATAATAGCCTGCGCTTCCGCTGGTACTGACACTGAGAAGATAGATGCTGTTCCCCGTACGGCGGCTGGTGACCAGATAGCCGGGTTTCCCGTTCCTTTGCTCCTCCGTCCAGTCACATTCGTCAGCCAACTCCTGCCATTCCGACGCCGTGGCCGTCCGCCAGGGCGCGCCCCAATTGGCTGTGGCGGCATCGTCTTCGGGTTCCAGCCGGGTCAAACGATCCACGTCAACGTTGTATTTTGTATAGACACCGTCCTTGTACCATTTGTAATTGTCGGACGTATACGTTTCCTTCGGCTCCACTTCTCCCCAGGCGTAAAAGTCACCGTCGTCCGCCTCCGTTTCGGCTCCTACATTTTTAGGGGCCCAGAAAACGCTCAGGCCCATTTCCACGGCTCCTTCCGGAGCGGTTCGCGTGGTGGTGGAAAAGTCTTTGACCTCACCATAGGCTTCTTTCCCAGCCAACTTTGCCCCGGCGACGTAACTGTAGTCCGTAGCCATGTCCAGAATCGGCGTGACCGCTGTGAAACTTTGGTAATCTCCGCCAAAGTCGACAGTCGCTTTGGCTTTGATTCCGTCGGCCTTCAGGCTCTCCAGCGAGGAGCCCCGCGGCCCCACCAGAAAAAACAGATCCGGCCCATAGAAACCCTTGATATTCGGGGAAATGGAAGCAGTCAAAGTGGCCTTGACGGGGCCGGCCGATGCATCCAGCGTAGTGACGGACAGGTTCAACTCCGGCGTGGTGAAACTTTTTACATCCCCGTATACGATTTCTTCCCTGAATCTGGCGCAGGCCACGTAACTGTAGGTGGTAGAGGGCCACAGTTCCGCGATGCCGGCGCCGAAGGCACTGTTCCCGCCCTGTGCACCTTCCGCAAAGCTTGCATCAACCTTGGTACCGGATTGCTGCAGGGTTTCCAGGGTGGATCCTTCCGGGCCCCAGAGGAACCAGGCCTGAAGATAGACATCCTCTCCGGCATCCGAATCCAGCCGTCCGGGAAGGGTGGCGGAGAAGGGGGTGGATTCCGTAACGTCCAGGCTGACCACACCCGTGCGGAGCGACTTGGTGGTGAAACTGTTTATGTTCTCGGCCAGGATGAACTTCTCTCCTTCCGCTTCGTCCACCACATAGATGAGCGCTCGGAAATAGTACGTGGTTTCGGGCTGAAGCATTTCGGAAATGTACGTGCTCACCTTGTGGTTTTCATCCGGAATACAGTCTTCGTCTCCCCAGGCGAAAGTCACTTCCCCCTTCATGGCATCCTCCACTGTAAGGGCGGCGTTGTCCGTCGATATCAAAAAGTAATAGAAAATATTCGGAGCTTCCTCTGAGGGATTGAAATAACCGTGGAGTATGGCGCCGCACTGGCCCACATTCGTGGCGTCCAGGGTCCAGCACTCCTTCCCCGCAAACGGGTCCCTGTTCTTGTTGCAGGACAGAAGAGGAAGGGCAAAGGCTAACAGCAGGAGGAACTTTTTCATACCTGAGCAATTGTGTGTCTCCTGCAAAGATAATGATTTTCAGCGATTCGTGCATCGCGGGCTCAGCACCAGCACGTGGGAGCATAAAAATATGGCGAAAATTTAGGTTCAGACGTGCTGCAGCACAGGAGAGCGTGAATATTTGCCAAAAAGTTGGGTTCAGACGTGCTGCCACCGGGTTAGGTGGACCTGGTCCTGAGATTCGTGCACGATGGACCTGGTCCAAGACTTATTAACATGGCCCGAAGTCGTGCGGGTGCACCTAACGTCCCGAAAAATGGGACGTTAAGAGCAAAATCGGCCCAAAACGCTGCAGACGTCCCAAATTCCGGGACGTTAGACGCACTTCCGGATTCTTTATAGTTTGGTGAAATATCCCATCAATGCACGCTGGTAATCCAGCAGGGCATCCGTGCCGGCGCGCGTGATGCGGCAGACGGTGTGAGAAGCGCGGCCCTCCCCGCTGCGGGAAACCTTGATGTAGCCGGCTTCTTCCAGTTTGGTGATTTGGACACTGAGGTTCCCCGCCGTGGACTTCGTGAGCTCTTTCAGATACACGAAGTCTGCGTCGTCCAGCGAGTCCAGCGCCACCATTACCTTGAGGCGGAGCTCGTTGTGCAACAGGGGATTCAGGTCCTTAAATTCCATTCTTTACACTTCTTTTATAAAGCAAGCCGGGGATGACCAGGGCGCAGACGGCCACCAGAGCCAGCGCCGGCATCTGCCAGGTCCAAAGTTCTCCCCGGAGGAGGAAGGAGCCCAGGCCGATGGCTACACCCCCAATCCCTCCAATCACCTTGGGCCGGAAGCGGTTCACTTCCCCGGTGACAAAGGCGCCAATCCCGATGAGCAGGCCGATGAGCGGGATGCCCAGGGTTTCGAATTCATCGGCCAGTCCGAAGACGAATCCGCCCACCGCGCAGGCTGCTCCCATCAGGATCCAGCAGTCCAGGATGACCTTGGACTCATGCGTCCTGGCGTGTGTGCGCCGGCGGTCTTTCTTCAGGAGGACTATCATCCAGGGCCAGCCGATGACTACGGCCCCGGCCCAGACCCACAGGCACCATGGCTGGTGCAGAAGTTCCCACAGGGCGAACTGCAGCAGGAAAAATGCGGCCGTAAGGCTACCCCAGAGCAGGAAAAGGTTCTCCCCCGTGGGGACCTTCTCCATATCCACTTTGCCCCTGGTACGGGCAATCACTTCGAGTGCGTCGAATTGTTCCATATCAGGGGCAAAGATAGCGAATAAATCCGAGATTCCCGGTCAAGCCGGGAATGACGTTAATTGTGGTTTACGTATATGGTACTGGTCTTTCTATTGTCATACTTCAGCCGGAAGATAATCTGGGTGCCGTAGGAAGTCCCGCCGCCCGGATTGCTCTTGGTGCGCTGAAGCTTTGGATGATCGTCCTTGCCGCCCATGCCGGAGAAGGCGAAGCCGTCGTAGTCGTTCGCGAGTTCAACGTCGGCCCAGTTCCAATAGGCATCCTCAGGAGTAGTGATCACGCCCACTTCCATACCCATAGGATAATTGCACACGCCGTTTTCTCCGCCATTGGTCCAGGGTTCAAAAGCGCCGTTACTGTGCCTATAGGTAATCTGGAAGGAGGTGGGCTTATGATGAACCACCTTTACGGGGATGGTGAACTTGACGCTGTGGTCGGTCACACTGCGGAAGATCAGGTTGAACTCTCCTTCCGGGATGCCCTTCTTGAAGTCGACATATTTTCCGTAAGGATTGTAATACAACTTGTTATAGTTCTGCGTAGCGGGGTCAATCTCTATGCCGTAACCGGTGAAAGAGGAGCCTTCGGGCGTCCATTTATCCACCGTAAGCCAGATGGAGTCGCTACCCCATCCGTAAGCGGGATCATTCTCGACCACGATATAATCGGCGGAACTGTTTTGCATCGAAAGGGAGAATGAAGAGTACCCGGGACCGTTGTAGAGGGAGATCCTGCTGGTCATGTCCGTGCCGGCATAGCCGAAAGTCAGTTCCACCTTCTCATTGTCGGCCGACTGCGTGGCGGTGAGCTTCTGCGTGGAAGCATCCCAGCGGAACCAGTTTCCGGACTGACTGTTACGGGTCTGACTGTTGAGCGTCACCTTGCTCCAGTCGAATTTGGCGCCGGCCGTCCAGGAGGCCGTCAGGGTGATGGACTGGCCCGGAGCCACCCAGTTGGCGGGGTAATCCAGAGAGAAATCTGACAGGTCGGCCACCAGTTCGTCCACAGTAGCGTTTCCGCAAATGGTATATTCACCGTCGGGGATATAGGTTTGCGTTTCCGCATCCCAAACCTCGTTTTCAAAGACAAGCACAAAGAGGAACTGGTACTGGCCGCTGTAAGCCTTGGTCCCGGACTTTTCCTTGAGCCACATCTGGCTGCTGCCGTCCATTTTGACATTGCCGCCCTGACCGACGTGGGCATCAATCATATTGTCCTGACCCATCCTGAATGTCCCCATCTTGGCGCCGGCCCAGGGATATTTGCTGTAGAATTCCTGGTTGATTGTGACGAGTTTGTTGGCTACATCAAGAGGAATCTCCCCGTTGAGCCAGCCCTTGGTATTATTATTCTCATCCTCGTCCATACATTCCACGTGGATGCACTGTTTGGTCCCGTCCATCCAACTGGTGCCTTCATACCAGCTGGAATACTGCTGCGGAAGGTCGAAGACGTACACTTCTCCTCCCTTCTTCTGGATGGAGTATTTGTTGTCCTTCAACTCCTGCGCTTTCTTGATGGGCTCGTCGCCGATGGGATCCGGCGCACTCAGGGGCAGGACCTCGGCGGTGGCCACGGCAAGGGTGCCCTGCTGCAGCAGGTCTCCGGTGGATTCATCGCCCTTCACCTTGATGACCGTTCCCTTGACCGTACCGCCCGTGAAGGATTCCGGATTGGGAGCGGTAAAGGTGACGGTAACGCTTCCGCTCGCGTCCGTGGTGACGGATGCGGGACTCACCGAGCCGTTAACACCTTCGAAGTTGATGGTTGCGACATAGTGCGAAAGGTTTAGGGCCTGGTCACCGGCCATAAAGGAGAAATTGAACGTGAAAACTGCTGTGCCGGCCGCGGAAATCTTCGCGGAAGCAGGCGAAACCTTGAGTACGGCCTGGTGATCACGGAGTTCGATGGGATCTGTGCAGGACACAGCCAGCCCGGCCGCCAGGGCCAGCATGGAAAGAAGTTTTACGGATTTCATCATTATGTGTATTTAAGTTTATTTTCTAAACTTTCGCAAAGCTAATTAAAGTTTACGGAATAAACAAATGGTCCCCACAATACAGGATAAGGTGTGTTGGACCTGGTCCAAGGGGTTTTTGGACGTGGTTTAATTTTAGGTGCTGGACCAGGTCCAGCGGATGTGCCTTCTACGGATCCCCAATGGCATAGTGGTGGACCTGGTCCAGGGGGTAAAATGAAACCTCGTCCAAATATCAAGGGGACCACGACCAATAATGTGGTGGACCAGGTCCAAAGATCCGTGCACGATGGACCTGGTCCAACGGCCAGCACGGGGGAGCATAAAAATATGGCGATAATTGAGGTTCAGACGTGCTCCAGCACAGGAGAGCGTGAATATTAGCCAAATAGTCGGGTTCAGACGTGCTGCCAACGGGTTGGGTGGACCGGTCCAAGGGGTATTTAGATGAGGATTCGCCGGGAGAGGCGGCGATTCCGCGAAAAATGCGTATTTTTGCATTTAATGAAACGATTCTTCACACTTGCGGCGGCGCTCCTGCTGCCGCTGATGGCGCAGGCGCAGGCGCAAAAGCCCCTGACCGCCCAGCAATACCTGGACAGGATGGCCAAACAGAAGGCCCTCAAGGGCACGCTGCTGGGGGTGACGGTGAGAGGGGCCGACGGCAAGACGCTGGCCTCCTGCAACCAGGATCTCCGCCTCACCCCGGCCAGCAACCTGAAACTGATCACCACGGGCTGCGCCCTGCATCAGTTTGGGGCGGATTACCGCTTCGAAACCCGGCTGGGCTACACGGGCTGCATCGACGGGGACGGCACCCTGCACGGAGACCTTTACATCATCGGCGGCGGGGACCCCACCACGGGAGCCGGGGACAAAATCAGCACCCCCGCGGACGCCCTGTTCGGCCAATGGGAAAAACTCCTCCGGCAAGCCGGCATCAAAAGGATTGACGGCCGCATCATCGGCAATGGACACAGCTACGAAGGGCATCTGGAGCACGCTTCATGGAACTACGACGACCTGGGAACCTATTACGGAGCAGGCATGAACGCCCTGTGCTTCTATGAAAATGCCATCGACTTCGACGTATCGGCCACCCGGGAAGGAGAGCCTGTCAGTTTTGTCCAGACCTACCCGGAAACCCCCTGGGCGCACACGGGGAACTACAGTTTCACCGGACCGGCCGGCAGCGGCAACAGCCTGTATCTGTTCACCACGGACCTGGCCCCCTATGCGGAACTTCGCGGCACCTTTGCCGTGGACCGCGACCCAAAGACCGAGCATTTCGCCAACAAATACGGGGACCTGAGCTGCTCCTTTGAATTCTTCAAGAGCCTGCAGGCCGACAGCCTGGAAGTGACGGGCGGCTATGCCCGCGTGAACCGCAGCGGCCGCATCGAAGGACCGGACTTCGTCCCGCAGGAAAGCGCCGGGACGCCCGAAGTTTTCATCGGCCGGACCAAAAGCCCCAAACTGGAGGATATCGCCCGCGAGACCAACTGGCGCAGCGACAACTTTTACGCCGAGGCCCTCCTCCGCGCGATGGGGGAAAAAGAAACCGGCTATGCCGTCTATGACAGCTGCGCCGTGGCCAGGAAAAATGTCCTGGATCAACTGAAACTGAGTACGGACGGCATCCAGCTGGTGGACGGCAGCGGCCTTTCGCGGGCCAATTATGTGTCGGCCCGATGGCTGGCGGACTTCCTGGACGCCATGAAAAAGAGTCCCGCCTTCCCGGCCTTCCTGAGCAGCCTCCCCGCCCCCGGACAGGGAACGCTGAAGGTGGTAAAACTGGGCGAAGGGGCCGACAAGGTGCGGATGAAAAGCGGTTCCATGAACGGGGTTCTGTGTTATTCCGGCTACATTCTGGATGAGGAGGGAAACCCTTCCATCACCTTCTCCATCCTCACCAACAACGCCGTCGCTCCCATGCGCGAAGTGCGCGCCGCGCTCGCGGGGTTTCTTGATTTTTTACTATCTTTGTAGATTGCAATGCGCAAGTGGCTTATCATACTGCTCACCTTGTGCCCGGCGGTCTTCTGGCAGTGCGGGCAGGGGTCCGATGAACTCCTCCGCGGAAAGCTCGTGGCCAAGGTGGGCGAACACAGGCTCTACCAGAGCCAGCTGCAAAGCTACATCCCCGTGGGCGTGAGTCCGGAGGACAGCGCGGCCCTCGCCACCCGTTACATCAACGCCTGGGCGGAGGACCTGCTCCTGCTGGACATGGCCGAAGAACAGCTTTCGGAGGCCGACAAAAACGTGAACGAGGAACTGGAAGAATACCGCAAGACCCTCCTGAAGTACCGCTACCGGCAACTGTACGTCCTCCAGCGCCTGGACACCCTCATCACCGAGGAAGAGGTGGAAGCCTATTACAATGCCAACAAAGACAGATTCCGCCTGGACAGGCCCGTCATCAAGGCCCGCTACATGATAATCCCGGAGAATTCCCGCAGCCTGGAGTCCCTCAAAAAGAAGATGTCCTCCAACGACGAAATGGAGGTGACGGAGGCCGACAGCCTGGCCCGCTATGCCACCCTGAAGTATGTGGATGCATCGGACACCTGGATGGACGCCATCACCCTGGGACAGGAAGTGGGGACGGAATGGCAGAGCCTCCTGAAGTCCATCAACAAGCACTTCGCGGAAGTCCCCGACGAAGCCGGCAACCTGCACGTCGCCTACATAGTGGAAATGGTGCAGGAAGGCAAGCCCGCCCCGCAGGAGTATGTGAGGGAACGCATCCGGGAGCTGATATTGAGCAACCGGAAACACAAGTTGGAAAGCGATTTGGAACGGGACTTGCTGGAAGACGCCCGGCGTACGCAAAAGTTTGTAATTTTCTAATTGTATGAAGCATATTATCCTTACGGCGGCAGCCCTCCTGCTGTGTTTGAATATGGGAGCCCAGAAGTACAAGGGCGGCCTGGTGGACAAAACCATCGCCGTGGTGGGCGGGGAGGCCATCCTGCTGTCGGACCTGGAAGCGGAGGTGCAGCAGATGCGCATGAACGGTACGTCCGGAGACCGTGACATGCGCTGCGAACTGCTGGAAAGAATGATGGAGAGCAAGCTCTTCCTCATGCAGGCCCGCGTGGACTCGCTCAGCGTGAGCGGAGAGATGGTGTCCAACAGCCTCAACCAGCGTCTGGACTGGTTCCGCACCCAACTGGGCGGCGACGAAGAAGTGGAAAAATACTTCGGCAAACCCCTCTACAAGCTGCGCGAGGAATGGAAAAAGACCCTGGAGGAGCAGGGCCTCACGGAGCAGGCCCGCTATGAGATCGCTTCCAGGACGGCCGATGTAACCCCCTATGATGTCCAGCAATATCTGGAGAATACGGATCCGCAGGACCTTCCCGTGGTTCCCGTCAAATACCAGCTCAGCCAGGTCTGCATCTATCCGGACCGCGAAGCCGCGGCCATGGCCGTGAAGGAGAAGCTCCTGAGCCTGCGCGAACGCATCATGAACGGAGAGAAATTCGCCACGCTGGCCCGCATCTATTCGGAAGATCCCGGCAGCGCCCGTCGCGGCGGGGAACTGGGCCTGGCATCCAAGGGCATCTTCTGGCCGGCGTTCTCGGATGCGGCCATGTCCCTGCGCCCCGGCACCGTGTCCCAGATTGTAGAAACCCCCGACGGCTTCCACATCATCGAAGTCATCGAAAAGAAGGGCGACATGTTCAACGCCCGGCACATCCTTCTGAAGCCGCAGTATACGGCCGATGACCAGACGAAGGCCTTCGCCCGCCTGGACAGCCTGAAGACACAGATCCAGGAAGGGAACATCACCTTCGACATGGCGGCCCGCTTCTTCTCGGAGGATCCCGCCACCCGCACCAACGGCGGTCAGATGGCGGACCCTTCCACCGGATCGGCCTACTTCGAAATAGACCAGTTGAAACCGGCGGATTATGCGGCCATCAAGGACCTCAAGCCCGGGGAAATCTCCGAGCCGGTGGCTTCGCAGGACAACGAGGGCTACCAGCAGGGCCGCAGCGGCAACCTGGTCTATAAAATCATCCGCGTGGACAAGATCGTCCCCGCCCATGCCGCCACCTTCGAGAACGACTACAACCAAATCCTGGAGAATGTCCGTCAGCAGAAGCAGATTGAGTCCGTGGACAAATTCCTGGAGGAGAAGATAAAGTCCACCTACATAGTCATCGACCCGCTGTTCAAGGAGTGCGAATTCTCCCGCGAGGCGTGGAATCAGCGAAAATAAGTGCGCGTCAGACCCCTTCATAGGCTGCTGTTGCTGCTGCTCCTGACGGCAGTGGCCCTGCCGGTGATTGCGCAGGAGAAAAAGCCGAATAAGGTGGAACTCATCAGCGCCAAGAGCGCCCAGCTGCTGGAAATACACGGACAGCCGCACCGAAAGGTGGTGGGCCCGGCCAAGTTCCTGCACAACGACACCTATCTGCTGTGCGACACGGCGCTGTGGAACGTGAACACCGGCGTCATCGACGCGACGGGACACGTCCGCATCATCCAGAACCAGACCCAGCTGTCCAGCGAAACCCTCCAATACATAGTGGACCAGGACCTGGCCAAATTCCGCGGCGGCATAGTGCAGCTGGAAGACAAGGAGGGGAGTATCCTCCGCACCCGCTATCTGGACTATAATACCAAGGACTCCGTGGCGGTGTTCCAGGACGGGGCCGCCATGAAAGACAAGGACGGCGAGGTAATCGAAAGCATCTTCGGCACCTATGACAGCAAGGCCCATCTGTTCGTGTTCAACGACAATGTGAACATGTACATGGACACCACCTTCGTCAAAACCAGCCGTCTGGAATACCGGAGTGACCTTTCCACGGCGTGGTTCGGCTGGGGGACGAACATGTGGCAGGACGACAAAATGCTCAGCGCCAACAACGGGTGGTACAAGAAGGATGAAGAGCTGTTCATGTTCCATGAGGATGTGCACGTACTCACGGAGAAGCAGGAAAGCTGGTCCGACAGCCTGTATTATTGGCGCGCCCTCAAGAATGCCGACATGCTGGGGCACGTGGAGCTGATGGACACCACACAGAACTTCTATGCCCTCGCCGGAAAGTTCGAATACCGGGACTCCCTGGAGCAGATCCGGATGACGCGGGAACCGGCTGTCATGTCCATCGAAGAGAAGAAAGAAGGGCAGCGCGACACCGTTTATGTGGGGGCCGATGTCCTCCTGTTCCGCAACATCAAACGCTGCGACATCCCCGAAGCCGTAATAAAAGATTCGGAAAAACGGCTTAAGGACATCTCCGGAGATCCGGTGATGGAATACCGCAAGAAGGCGGCCGAGGCTGCCGCGAAAGCCGCCGAGGAAGCGGCCGCCCAGGACCCCAACCGCCCGCCGCCGGTGCCGCAGACGAAAAAGGGCGGAAAGCCCGGGAAGGACATGCCGGGGAAGAATGCCCGGAATAAGGAGGCCCCGGACAAGGAGGCCCCGCCCGCTCCACCGCCAGTACGCGATACGCTGGCCGTCAACGACACAATTCCGCCGGTAAGGGATACGCTGCAGACCGCACAGGATACGTTGCCGGCGGCAAGAGACACGCTGCAGACGGCAAGCGATACAATCCCGGCAGTTAGAGATTCCTTGCAGGCCGCACAGGATACGCTGCCGGCGGCAAGAGACACCTTGCTGGCGGCGAAGGACACCCTCCCGCCGCCCCGGGACACCACCAAGGTGGGTTTCGTATGGGGCTCCCGGCGCGTGCGCCTGTTCCGGAACGACATCCAGATGTCCAGCGACTCGCTCGCCTACACGGACCTGGATTCGCTGGTGCGCCTCTACCGGGATCCACTGGTGTTCAACGAGGGGAAACGGCAATACGCCGCGGACAGTATTTATATGGCCATCCGGGACAAACGGATGCAGAAAGCGCATCTGCTTTCCAACGCCTTCATCACCATCCAGGAAGACCCTGTGAGCTATGACCAGATCCGGGGAACGGAGATGGTGGCCTACTTCGACTCCACCTCCGCCCTCACCCGTTTTGACGCCCTGGGCGGGGCCGCGTCGCTGTTCTACCTGGAAGAGAACGGTGTGCTGGCCACGGTGAACAAGGTGGAATCCAAGATGATTTACGCCACATTCGCCGACGGCGACATCGAGCGGATGTACTATTACGAAAGTCCCAAGAACGACGGCTATCCCACCGTGCAGCTGCCCCAGGAGGATAAGAAGCTGAAAGGCTTCCGCTGGGAGCCTGAGCGAAGACCCTCCGGGCCGCAGGACGTGACTTCGCTGGTGCCGCGCCGGAGCGAACGGACCGCCTACCTGTCACGCCCCCATGCGGAGTTCAAACAGACGAACCTCTACTTCCCCGGCTACATCAACCAGGTGTACCGCGACATAGCCGTCCGGGACTCCCTTAAGGTGGTCCACGAAAGGGAAAAGGCCGCGGCGGATTCCCTGCGGAAAGCCGCCCTGGCAGATTCGCTGGCCGTTCTGCCGGATTCGCTGGCAACGCCGGCAGATTCGCTTTTGATGGCGGATTCGCTGAGAACGCAGCTGGCGGATAGCCTGTCTGCAGGTTCGCCTGCGGATTCGCTGGCCGCACAGGCGGATTCACTGGCAACGCCGCCCGTCATCAAGGAACTGACGCCCGCGGAGCAGAAAGCTTTGGAGAAAGCGCGGAAAAAGGAAGAAAAGGAGCGGCTGAAGGCCGAAAAACAGGCTGCCCGTGAGGCCCGCTGGGCCGAACAAGACCGGCGCGACGCGGAGCGGAAGGCGGCCCGGGAGCAGCGAAGGCTGGAACGGGAACGCGCCCGGAAACTCCGGGCCCTCCGCAAGCTGGAGAAACGCGCCCAGCGGGACAGGGCCCTCTTTGAGAAATATCTAAAACGCTATAAGAAATGAAAAAGACAGTACTGGTTTCCGGCGGTGCCGGGTTCATCGGCAGTCATGTGACTGTGGAACTCCTCGAGGCAGGCTACGATGTGGTAGTGGCCGACAACTTCTCCAACTGCGACCACAGCGGTTACGAAGGCGTGAAGAAGATCACGGGCCGCGAAGACCTCCCCCTGGTGGAAATGGACTTCTGCGACGCCGCAGCCGTGAAGGCGCTCTTCGCCAAATACCCCATCGACGCCGTCATCCACTTCGCCGCCTTCAAGGCCGTGGGTGAATCGGTGGAGAAGCCTCTGATGTACTACAAGAACAACCTGGTGAGCTTCATGAACGTGCTGGAGGCGGCCCAGGAGAAAGGCGGGGTGAACGTACTGTTCTCTTCATCGGCCACCGTCTATGGTGAACCGGATGCCGTTCCCGTGACCGAAGCAACGCCCCGTAAGCCCGCCACCTCGCCCTACGGCAACACCAAAACCATGTGCGAGGACATCCTTCAGGACACCGTGAAGGCTTCCGGCGGAAAGCTCCGGGGCATTCTGCTGCGCTACTTCACCCCCATCGGCGCGCATCCGTCGGCCCTCATCGGCGAACTCCCCCGCGGCGTTCCCAACAACCTGGTTCCCTTCATCACCCAGACTGCCATCGGCAAACGCGAATGCCTGAACGTTTTCGGCAACGACTATCCCACCCCGGACGGCACCTGCCAGCGGGATTTCATCGACATCGTGGACCTGGCCCGTGCGCACGTTTTCGCCGTCACGCGGATGATTAAGGGCGAGATGAAGCAGCCCTGCGAGGTCTTCAACGTGGGCACCGGCCGCCCCCTGAGCGTGATGGAACTGGTGAACGCCTTCGAGAAAGTGAACGGCGTGAAGGTGCCGCACAAGTTCGCCCCGCGCCGCGCCGGCGACATCACCGCCATCTGGGCGGACCCCACCAAGGCCAACACCGAAATGGGCTGGAAAGCCACCCGCACCATCGAGGAAACCCTCAAGGCCGCCTGGGCCTGGGAGTGCCACCTCGCGGGGAAATAGGAATCTATGGCAAGCACAAGAAAAGGCCACAGCGATGTGACCTTTTCTGTGTTTATTGCCCTTCGCCCTTTTGCTCATCCGGAAATGGAATTTCCTCCGGCGACTTGATATAGTCAATCGCTTTCTCCGATGATACTACGCTATGGCCTATACGCTTTTCGAAGTCTTCTCTGGCGGTTTTTGCAACTTCAGCGCCCTCTTTTGCTATAGATGCATTCTCCGACAAGCCTTCCGGATTACGGGCTTTATTCAGTTCTGTCGCCGATTCTTCTGCAAGAGCATTCAACAGCAACTCCATATTAGTCATATTATCCCGGAGATTCTCTTTGGTTAGGCCTTTATAATTCTTGTACTCGCGAGTTGTCAGGCCGCTCCATGTTTTAGACATCAGGTCTGTTAAGAAGGCGAAATCTATTTCCCGAGTGACTCCACCTCGTTTCCATTCGTCCGTAAGTCCTTTGCGGATTTCAATGGTCTTGATGCGACGGGTAATCCACGCTTCCGAATACCCAAGCCTACGATAATCAGCCACAGCCTGGTCTATACTGCGCTCTGGGTCAATCGCCTGATTTATGCGCTCGGTGGCAACCTGAGCCATCCAGATCTTAATGGGCTCAGCCTTCTTGGATGGGATAGACTGAATGATTCGGAGCATCCCCTGCATGTCCGCGACATCTGTATTATACCTTTTCCCATCTTTAGGTGATACCATTTTCAGTTGGAGACAATTTGTCACCAACTCATTCCCTTCAGCGATAAGCCTCTCTTTTAGTTTGCTCCAATACTTTCTAGCAGTATCATAATCCTTACTATCAGCAAGGATACCACACACATCTACAATGGAGAAGAACCATTCCTGCTTCTCTTCGTCCCACGCTGTCCGAACTTTCTTATTCTCGAACAATTGTATCTTTTCAAATTCAGACATAATCTCGTCGTTTCCCACAAAGATAATCCAAATGGGGGGCGATTGCAAATTTTGGCAAGCTTGCCAGAATTTGGAAATGTCAAAAGAAATACAGTGGGAAGGTGGAGGCCTGTCCTTTCAAGGTTTACAGTGTTCCGTAAATGAGTATCCCTCCCGAAAAGGTGGCGTCAAATTTGTGTCTGGGCTCTGGTCTGCAATTTAAAAAAACGCTCAACAATATCCTACTACTATAAGATAACTACGACTGACATCCCACTGATGCCATTCGTAATCTCACTTTGTCCCCACGTACTTCTTCATATGCTTACCCTTCATGGGCCAAGTGCCAGAAGCAATACCATCTACCAGTTCATCACATATCGAGTCTTAACCCCAAGGTATGTACACTTAGAGTCAGGATACAATGGATTAAGTCCTATACAGAATTCAATATCCATTAGGTCATGACCTATTGACGGGACGCCGGACCATCCCATTACAAGGCCTATCACAGTTTGTTTTCCCAGGTCGGAATACTTTCCCTTTTCATAAAGACTCCCGTTTTTATAAACATCTATCCGCTGCCTGTCAATTACTGGGATAATAATATTAAAACCCGCAAAAATGGAACTGTTCGCCTTTGTTTCCGTCTTTGGTGATATTAGGCTTTTGTACGACCAATGGACCACGGCATAGGGTTGAATAGATAGCCATTGTGCAACCGCTTTTGAATAAAAGCTGGCAGATCCTATTGAATAAGGGCTCTCGGAAGCCCACCACCAACTCATGGACACATCAGCTCCATATCGAAAAAACATAGGGTGTAAGATGTTTTCTTGAGCCGAAAGCCGTAAAAAGCGCCATAGTCCGACCGAGAACCCGTAATACTTCTCTCCTCCACCATCTCCACCTTCTTCTGGCCTGTCAAAAGCAAGAGAGAAGCCTGTAGATTTGGGGCGGAAGAAAAGATTCCCTTCCCCTTGCGTGTCTGCCGTCGGTTCAATCGTCGTGGCGACAGATGCTGTTCCCATCCAGACCTCACCACTCGCATATCGGATGGTCTGCACGTCGCTTTTTTCTATTGTCATTTCAGGACCTTCTTCTGCACCAAAAAGCCGATAACGGAAACTAACGTCATCATTTGAAAGCACGACTGCCCTGATTATTGCATTGTCTTTTGTTAAAATAACATCCTGTGCCATGGCATGGCCAAATGCCAGAAAAGAAAAAACAATAATGGAGAATAAGACCTTTACTTGACGTCTCATGGCTCTTAAAAGTTATAAGTTAAACCAAACCCTCCTGATTTGGTTGCCCCAATGGATATATTGGCTGCATAACCATTGTTTATATTATATGTCTTGCATAGTTTCTGGGCGCTGCTGCCGCCAAAAATCCAGCACCCAAGCCCAACCCAACACACCACGATAGACGTTCCCATTAAAATCGCAAATGCCATAAAAGCTCCGCTCTTCTCATCAATGCTAAGAGCCCCCAGACCTCCCACGCCAAAACCGATAGATGACCCCAGGAGAATCCATTTCCCAGCATTTGCAGTGTTTCTTTTTGAAATGGCCTTTTTGAAATCATCTTCTCCCAATACTGCCCGAAGCGTATTATCATCCAAGACCTCATTCCCCGAACAATACTTCCCCCGTTTAAAAGCCAATTCCATGGTTTCTCGAATAATAACCGGACCACCAGAATCAGATGTGTTCCCGGAAAAAGTCTGCTCAAAACCGGATGCATAATTGATTTTAATGAGCATACTTGAATCAATGCTCTTTTTGATTTCGCCCTCGGGATAATCCACATAGGTGACACTTGTTCCATCAATACTGACCACCTTTGCCATGATAATCTCATGTTGCTTTGTGACCAGAATATCTTGCGCCGAGAGTTTTTCTCCCAACAAAAGGGACATCGCTACTAGGAAAAAGGCGCGGAGATTGCCCCAGAAGCGTTTCTCTATAGTATACATGATCAATAATGATTTATCGGCATTCCGAGTAAACCGGGCGAATATGCGCCCTACTATACCTCGGGGACATCCCAGAGAAGCAGTCTAGCACCCCAGGGAATTCCAGTACCCAACAAATGGAAACAGTACTGTAGTCATCGCTTTGATTTGCTCTTATATTTGCTCCCCACATAGTATTGAAGTTGTAGTGATCGAGAAAATAGAGTTCTTGTCCATTGATTTTGCTTGTCAGTTTTACCCCGACCACATTGCCTTCCTGCCATCGTTCATGGGTACAGTAAAACAACAATTCGTTCCACTCTGCATATGTCGGGATTCTCCAGCCTTCTCCCAGTAGAACCGTTGCAGCATCATCCTCTGGATCGAGGGCCCTTTTTTTGTCCGAGCTGTTGTATTTTGTGTATTCCTCTGAACTGGAAGAGTAAAACCGATACCGGGTTTCATCATCATTGTTAGACGTGTTGACTTCTCCCCATTTATATACATTCCCGGTTTGCTTGGTATTTGATGCACCTAGATTATATGTCGCCCAGGCGACAGAAACGCCCATGTCTACAACCCCATCAGGAAGGTTTTCCGGGTCAAACTTTTTTACTATCACATCTTTCTTCTCTTCACTCTTGCCAAGTCCATCAGAGCATGAAATGACGGTTAGGGACAACCCCGCCAGGATAATGAATAACTTTTTCATAAACTTAAATATTGTTGATTACTTTTTAAGGACGCGTGTAACAACGCTGCTGCTCAAAACAAATCAAGGACTGGGCGAACGGAAAACCCATTATATCGCCAATCGGAGCGCAATCTATTATTCCTGATAGCGCATCCTTGTCTGGGGGAAGATCTATATAATGAAGAGGCCCAATAATCGCAAACGTGTCCTTTTTCGTGATAACTCGAGCTGTCATATCGATGTCCTGCCTTGGGGAGGAAGATAGAATTCCCGTTTGGCGCGGTTATCATAATACCGGGGACACCATTTAATGATGTGCTGTTCCACATGCAACAATCAATCAATTCTTGCCACTCCTCCGAGGTTGGCATTCTCCAACATCCACCCCATTGGACATGCGCGGCATCATCCTCCTCTTCAAGGATGAATAAATTATCCTCACCGTCATATTTCCTATAATCGTCGGTCCATAAAGAATAGTTTGACCAATAAAATGGCCCTTTGGTCTGTGTCTCTCCCCATGCGTAATACTCCCCATAATCTTCGGGGGAAACAGCTCCAAGATTACACGATGCCCAGTCTACACTAAGGCCCAAATCTACGGCCTCATGACCATTAAGGGGGTTATAGTCCTTCCCCTCCGTGATTAAGCCATATTGGCTTTTATCAATGACTACAACATTGGACGCGTTATTGTTCTCATCCTTGGAGCATGAAAAAAAGCATAAGGGGATAATCAAGCCCACTACTATTATTTGACAAATGTATCTCATTTCTTTCTGGTACATACAAACTCTCCGCTGATTTCTACTTTGACAACATTGTTTAACCCGGGATTCTCGGCATAACCCGACAGAAGGGCTGTAGCCGTATCGGGCCCCGTCCTGGTAAAACAGTATGTTTCAACCATTTTTAGATTCGAATAATACGGGTGTGGCTCCGTATAGACCATGATGGCCTGACCGGATTCATTTACCGAGTAATCATATATGTAACCGTCGCCCCGCTCAGTGTATCCGGAACTGATACTCTTAAATGACACTTCTTCCTCAATTTCACTTGGGGTACTCCCCCAATAATACACGCCCTTCAATACCCACACTGTATTATCCCAAGAGGATTGCTCTTGTAAGACTTGTAACTCGTACTTTTTAATCTCTCCGTAGTAGTTCTTTGACTCAAGTATTATTACTCCAGACCTATCATTCGTTGTCCGTCCTACAGAGATATATAATGCAGATGTGCTCTTTTGGCATTTGCACCAGGAGGGGCTTGCTAGGATTTGCCAACTTATGCCATCTCCCATAGAAATGTTTGACGCTAGATTGCCACCACTATAGTTAAAGACAAAACTGCCTGGAGAGTACTCAAATCTGGTCCCTTTCGTGTAGAAGGACTTTGCGCCACTCTCCCACTTGCCCCGCAGCGTTTTAACATAAGCCCTTACCGTGTAGGACGTTGATGGCTCAAGGGATATCTTAACTGGAGATAAGTCTTCTGAAGGTATTGTCCACGATTTCGAACGGCTTGTAACTGAAAACCCTCTCTCAATAATCGTCATATCAACCGTGTTTACTCCTGGGATATATGCGAATGACCCCTTTATTACGGCCGTGGTTTCATCTATATTGTCGACTTCAACGGTTACGCTGTAAGGAATAGAATTGTCAAATCTGTTTCTCTGGGCATTATTGATACTTGAAGATAGCGACCTGGTAATCGACGACCATTCTGAGGTCTTATTCTCGGCCTTATTGTCGGATATTTGCGAGCCGTAAACTTCAAGTACACCCTCCACGAATAGTTGGGTCATTGTGGACAAGGCGTTTGATGCCGGCAGCGCTTGAATCGGAGAGAGAGCAATCTTCCAGAGCATATCCCGTTCAACGAATTCATAATACTCATCTGCAGCATCTTGTTGTGCTTCTCTGTCAACGTTTTCATATAGGGATACCGTTCCGGCTGCCGTGGCAAAACGTAAGAAATAGCGAGTGAATACCCCCAGCCCAGTGAAAAAGTCCTGCTGGTTGGCCCATTTCTCCATTGTTTCACCCGTGAAAGTCTTCTTATAGATGTCGGCAAAACTGTCCATGATAGACCGATTCCATGGATCAATATTCCCTTTTGTTTGAACGAGGGTGTCTTCAAGTGGCACTGAGCCGGAAACGACATACCCTCCATCCGCTCCCGATATATAACCGTATGTTAACTCTGAGAATTCATCAGAACTATCAACGGCCACCACGGGCCCCATGTTTCCCTCAGAATCTATTGAATAATATAGAGGCATGAACATAACACTGTTTTCTGATGCTACAAGAACAATCTGAAACCGCTCAATTGCATTAATGTATAGCATAGATGTTATCTCCGGGCATTCTGGATCGTGGAAGAATACCGATAATTCATGCCCGTTTCTAGCGATTAGATATGGGTCATACCACGACATCTCTTTTACATTGGATGCCAGGGATATCTGCCACTCTTCCACTTTATCTACGACGACATTATTTTCGTGTTCATTCCCCTTTGTACAAGAAAGGGAGAAACAAATGGCCGAAATAACAATCCCGGCTACCAACTTAGGCTTCAAGGTGTGTATATACATAAACAAAGAAAGTGCGGGCCACCGTATCTCTTATTCTGAAACTGGGCTCTGGACGGCCGACGAACGAATAAGAATGGAATGCTCACACTTTCTGCTATACGGTGGGCATCATTCGCCCAAAATATAGCCAAGGAGGAGCGCTTCACAATTCCCGTTCGAAATGAATTGTCCAGATTCAGCTTCAAGGAATAGCTATACGCTTCTAGTATGTCTTGATGCAAACAGCATCAACCGCAAAGATAGTTTATTTTATCAGATATTCAAATTCCCCTAAGAAATCATAACAGAAGATTTCGGGCATTTGTTGTATCCGGAATCATCTTTTTAGTATCTTTGCGGTGTATGGCAAGCACGAAGACAAAATCCGTGTGGTTCTGCAGCCACTGCGGCAATGAATATTCCAAATGGCTGGGCCGATGCCCGGCCTGCGGGGAGTGGAACACCCTGGTGGAAAAAGAAGTGGTCACCGGCTCCGGAAAGGGCGCGCGCATGAGCGTACCCGGCGAAGGACGCAAGCCCCTGCCGCTGAAGGACGTTTCCACCACGCAGGAGGACCGCGTGTCCCTTGGATCGGCCGAGGTGGACCGGCTCCTCGGCGGCGGCATCGTGAAGGGCTCGCTGGTGCTGATGGGCGGAGAACCCGGCATCGGCAAAAGTACCCTCTCGCTCCAACTGCCGCTGCACAGGCCGGAACTCAAGACGCTGTACGTCACGGGCGAAGAATCCGTGAAGCAGGTGAAGATGCGGGCCGACAGACTGGGCGGCTCCTGCGACAACTGCCTCATCTACAGCGAGACAGATATGGGCGCCATCCTCTCCGAAGCGGAAGAAGTGGCCCCGGACCTGATGATAGTGGACTCCGTGCAGACCATGTACTGCCAGCAGGTGGATTCCACCGCCGGCAGCGTGAGCCAGATCAAGGAAGTGGCCGCACAGCTGCTGCGATTCGCCAAATCCAGCGGCATACCCATTATATTAATAGGTCACATCACCAAGGAAGGCACCATTGCCGGGCCCAAGATTCTGGAGCACATCGTGGACGTGGTGCTACAGTTCGAAGGGGAGAACCGCGGGGCTTATCGTGTGCTTCGCTCCATCAAGAACCGCTTCGGCTCCACGTCTGAACTGGCCGTTTTCGAAATGACGGGCTCCGGTTTAAGGGAAGTGGCCAATCCGTCGGAGATGCTCATCCCCATGCACGAGGCAGGTCTCAGCGGCACGGCCATATCGGCCATGTTGGACGGCAACCGGCCGTTCCTCTTCGAGGTGCAGGCCCTGGTCTCCAGCGCCGTTTACGGGACCGCCCAGCGCAGCGCCACGGGCTTCGACGTCCGCCGCCTGAATATGCTGCTGGCAGTGCTGGAGCGCCGTGCGGGCTTCAAACTGGGCCAGAAGGACGTGTTCCTGAACATGGCCGGCGGCCTTCGCATCACGGACCCCGCGTGCGACCTGGCCGTCATCGTCGCCGTCCTTTCCTCCAACTTCGACCTTCCCATATCGGCCGATGTCTGCTTCGCCGGCGAAGTGGGCCTTTCCGGCGAAATCCGTCCGGTCTCCCAAGCCGCCCGCCGCGCCGTGGAAGCCGCCCGCGTGGGCTTCAAACGCATCTTCGTGAGCTCCTACACCCACTTCGACCAAAAGCCGGAGGGCATCGAAGTGGTGAAAGTGGCCGACATTCCGGCCCTGGTGCGGGCGCTATTCAAATAGCCGGATCCTCTTCGCCATTCTGATCTTCCGGGAAGGGAAGTTCCTCAAAGGAAATACAGGGGGCGGAATGACGGAGATTCTTCGCTGCGCGCAGAATGACAAATATTTTTTGTAACTTTGCAGCGATAATTCGGAAAGACATGAATCTTAGAGACATTAAGAAAGACATCCAGTATGTGATTGGTGCGTTCGTGGACGACTGCACCCTGTTCCTGAACGTGAACCCCGGCAAGAACGCGGACGAAATCGCCGGCCTCATCGACAAAGCCGTAGACCTGTATAATGACCTGCGGGACCGCATTGTGGCCGCCCCCAAAGAGGGTTTGAAGGCCTATTATTACGCGATTCAGAAGGAATTGCTGGAAAAAACCGACGGCCTGTACGACGAACTTGCCGCCGCAGTGAAAAAAGGACTTGGCAAATAAATTCATTTTTTTGTTGCAATAACAATTCAAAATACTTATATTTGCCGCTGATATAGAAATTTTTATACAATTAACCTAATAACTTAAACTTAATTACTATGAAAAAAGTTTTAATCGCCCTCGTGGCCGTTGTGCTGTTCGCATCTTGCTCCAGCTCCCCCGTCAAGAAGCTCATCAAACTGACGGATGAAGGTCTTGCTCTTCAGGAACAAGTTGAAAAGCTCGACATTGAAAAGGATGCCGACAAGGTCAAAGATCTCGAGGCCAAAGCCGAAAAACTCGCAAAGGATCTGGAAGCTCTCCAGAAAGAGAACAAGGACTATGAACTGACCGACGGTGACCGCGAAGCCCTCGTGAACTACGCGATTAAGGTCATGGAGAAGGATGGTGAAAAAGTCTCCGATGACGCGAAGAAAGCTCTCCAGGAAGAGATGGCCAAGTATAAGAAATTCTCAGATATTAGTCTTTAATTTCTTTTGAGTCTGAAAATAAAAAGGCGGCCACTTTTTGGTGCCGCCTTTTTTTAGCAGAAAACTATTTTTATTAATAACTTAGCATTTTACGATATAATAGACATTTTACCACCATGAAAAAAGTATTAATCGCCCTCGCTGCTGTGATGATGTTCGCAGCCTGCTCCAGCTCCCCCGTTGACAAGATCTTCAAACTGTCAGACGAATACGAGGCCATTGAAGCCAAGATTGAAAAACTTGATAAAGAAAAGGATGCCGACCAGATCAAGAGTCTTGAGGCAGACAAGCAAAAACTTAAGGATGAAGCCAAGGCCATTCGGGAAAAGAATAAGGACTATGAGCTGACGGATGCCGATCGCAAAGCTGTCATTAATTATGAGGTTAAAAAATATAAAGAAAGCCATGACGGTAAAGAGCCCTCTGCCGAGGAAATGAAAATGGCCGAGGAAATGGTTAAGGGCTGGAAGAAAATAGAGGACATCAAACTCTAATCTCTTCTTCATCCTAATTATTCAAAAGGCAGCCCGGTGGGCTGCCTTTTTGATTATTGGGTTATTCTGCGTACCTTTACGTCCAAATCCAACTAATAGCCATGAAAAAACTCTTCTTCGCCCTTGTGGCCGTAATTGTCTTTGCATCCTGCACCGCCTCCCCCGTCAAAAAGCTCATGAAGCTGCATGATGAAATCACTGCCATCCAAGACAAAGGCGGAGACGAGGACGCACTGGACAAAAAAGTCCGGGAAATCGATAAACTCATCAAAGAAAACAGGAGGTACAAACTGACCGACGACGACCACAAAACGCTCAACGACCTGATGGAGAGTCTGGCCGAAAGGACGGATGGTGAGCCCAGCAATGAACTCCTGGCCGATATCGCCGACTGCAAAACCCTCGGGCAAGTTGCCAATGCCCTTGACATCGATGAGTTTGAGGACTATGAGACCCTTCACGAATTTGTCAACGGCCTTTTCTGCACGCCTGTCGACAAATTACTCAAATTGTATTACACGATCCGGGACAACAATAAAAAAGCCCAGGATCTTCAAGAAAGAGGAAGGGATGTGGAGGCCGAAAAACTTGAAGAAGAGTGCGAGCAATTAGGGGAGGAAATGGAAGCATTATATTACGAAATAGAGGACTATAAGCTGACGAGCCATGACCGCAAAGTCCTTAAGGGCTATTTGAAGGATATGGCTGAATCAAGTGGAGAGTACGTTTCTGACAAGATGCTGGTTAAAGCATTGCGTAAATGTAAGACCCTGGAAGATGTCAGCAATATTTCTTTTTCCTACCTTCGGGAGGAGGAATACTACAACGACGATGATTTTTATTATGAAGACGATGAGTACGTCTTTGAGGAGGAGGATGCCGAAGAAGAAGTCGAAGAGGAAGAAGAATCAGTTCCCTCAATCCCCGTGCTGTCGGACCAGATTGATATCGTGGAAGATGATATCAAGGTGGACGACGACATGTTCATGAGCCTGGAAGACGACGATGCCGCCATCGAGATTCGGGACTATAAGGAAGCCGTGGCGGAAGAAGAAGTGGAAGAGGAGGCCGTCCCCTTCCAGCTGGCGGAAATAAAACCCTCTTTTAACGGCGGTGATGCCAACGAATTCTCCAAATGGGTGAACTCCAGACTGGTCTACCCTGAAATCGCCAAGGAAAACGGCGTGCAGGGTCGTGTGACCTTATCCTTCACCGTGGAGGCCGACGGCCGTTTGACCAACGTAAGGGTACTCAAGGGCGTGGATGAATCCCTGGACAAGGAGGCCGTCCGCGTAGTGTCCAGCTCCCCCAGATGGACCCCCGGCAAACAGCGTGACAAAAATGTGAAGGTTAGCTACACCTTCCCCGTGTACTTTATGCTTCGATAAGAGATAATCCAAACTACTATTAACCATTTTTAAACTATAACCTTTTTAATTATGAAAAAAGTATTGATCGCTCTCACCGCTGTGGCCCTGATCGCCGCCACCGCTTCCTGCAAGTGCAACAACAACGCTCCCGCCGAAGGCGAGAACGCAGAAGCCGTTACGAGCCCCCAAGGCGATAACGAAGACGAGGACGCTGAAGCCATTTCGAAACCTATCAAGAAGTTGCTTAAACTTACGGATAAGGCTCTCGAACTTTCGGAAAAAGCAGCCAAACTTGACATTGAAAAGGATACCGACAAGTTCGAAGAACTCGCGGCCAAAGCCGAAAAACTCCAGGAGGAATTAAAGGCCCTTCAGGAAAAATATGAGGATTATGAACTGACCGATGCCGACCGCGAAGCCCTCAAGGATTACATGAAGAAAATGGGGAAGAAGATTGGAGAAGACCCGTCTGATGAAGATCTGAAAGAGGTTGATGATTACAAGAAGTTCTCAGATATTGGTCTATTTTAATCTCATTTGACTCCGAACATAAAAGAGGTTGACTCAAAAGTGAGTTGACCTCTATTTTGATATGAGGGAGGGGTATGGGGTGCCGGGGGGACTCCGTTTCGCTTCACTCCGGCCCCATATGGACGAGGTATACTTATCATCTGGACCAGGTCCACTTTTATCCCTTGGACCAGGTCCAGCAGGTATAGCTTCCAGGCCCTTCTATGGCACAATCGGTGGACCAGGTCCAGCCACTAAAATGGGACCTCGTCCAAAAATGGGGTGGACCAGGTCCAAACAGGCACACAAAAAGAGACTGGCCTAGTCAATTGACTATTTAGTCGGCCTCTTTTTGATTGTTTGTTTTTTCTGCGTACCTTTATGCCCTAAAACTAACAGCCATGAAAAAAGTATTAATTGCCCTCGCAGCTGTGGCTTTGATTGCCGCCGCTACTTCCTGCAAGTGCAACAATAACGCTCCCGCTCCCCCCGTCAATGACAAAGAAGTTGCAGCCGTCGGGGATAAGGGAGCCTCTTTGGTTTCCAGTAAGCAGAAAAAAGCCACCGATATCAAGGAGACAGAGGTTCAGAATCCCCTTGAACAGTTCATCAAGTTGTTTGAAGAAACCTGCATGATTGCCGTTAAAGCACAGAAACTGCTGGATGAGGGCAAGAATGAAGAAGCGACCAATCTCGCCCAAGAAATAAAGAGTAAGGCCGATGAACTCCAGAAGGTATTCGACGAAAACAAAAATTATAAGCTGACGGACCGCGACCGCGAGGCCCTCAAGGCTTGCATGAAAAGAGTCGGCAAACAGGTGGGCGACGAGCCGTCTGAAAAAGAGATTGAAGATGTGGATCATTACATAACCCTTGGGGACATTAATCTCTAATGTTTTGGCATATCTTCCTATTTACTAATCTTTGACATAATAACCATTTCCCGCCATGAAAAAATTATTTATCGCCCTCACCGCTGTGGCCCTGATCGCCGCCACCGCTTCCTGCAAATGCGAAAAGAAAGCTGAGGCTCCCGCCGAAGCCAAGAACGCCGAAGCCGTTACGACCCCCCAAGGCGACAACGACGCCCCCGCCAAAGATGAGAATACCGAAACCGTTTCGAACCCCGCCAAGGCCCAGGGCGAAGAATTCCTGGCCCAAATGGCCAAAGATCCGGACGTGAAGGCCACCGGCAGCGGCCTGATGTATAAGGTTATCAGGGAGGGAACGGGCAAGAAACCCAAAGCCACGGACAAAGTTTACTGCCACTACGAAGGCTCTTTCCCGGACGGCACTGTTTTCGACAGCTCCTACATGCGGGGCGAGCCCATCGAGTTCGGCCTCAATCAGGTAATCAAGGGCTGGACGGAAGGCTTGCAGCTGATGAGCGAAGGTGCCAAATACGAACTCTATCTCCCGTATCACCTCGCCTATGGCGAATCCGGCACATATGGTATCCCGCCTTACAGTGCCCTCAAATTCGTGGTGGAACTCATTGAGGTAAGATAGTCCCCTATATAGACTACTATTAACTATCTATAAACTAAAACCTTTTTAATTATGAAAAAAGTATTGATCGCCCTCACCGCTGTGGCCCTGATTGCCGCCACCGCTTCCTGCAAGTGCGGAAAGAAAGCTGAGGCTCCCGCCGAAGGCAAGAACGCAGAAGCTGTCACGGCCACCAATGGCGACGACAACGCTCCCGCCGAAGAGGAGAACGCAGAAGAGATTTCGAAACCTATCAAGAAGTTGATTAAACTTACGGATAAGGGCCTTGCTCTTCAGGAAAAAGTTGAAAAGCTTGACATTGAAAAGGATGCCGACAAGCTCGAAGAACTCTCGGCCAAAGCCGAAGAACTCGTGGAGGAATTAAAGGCCCTTCAGGAAAAGTATGAGGACTATGAGCTGACCGACGCCGACCGCGAAGCCCTCGTGAACTACGCGATTGAGGTCATGAAGAGGCAAGGTGAAGAAGTCTCCGATGACGCAAAGAAAGCTCTCCAGGAAGAGTTTGCCAAGTATAAGACATTCTCAGATATTGATCTTTAATCTCATTTAATTCTGAATTTAAAAGGCAGTCCCACCGGGCTGCCTTTTTGATTATTGGGTTATTCTGCGTACCTTTACGTCCAAATCCAACTAATAGCCATGAAAAAACTCTTCTTCGCCCTTGTGGCCGTAATTGTCTTTGCATCCTGCACCACCTCCCCCGTCAAAAAGCTCATGAAGCTGCATGATGAAATCTCCGCCATCCTGGACAAAGACGGAGACCAAGACGAAGCTGCGCTGGACAAAAAAGTCCGGGAAATCGATAAACTCATCAAAGAAAACAGGAGGTACAAACTCACCGACGATGACCACAAAACGCTCAACGACCTGATGGAGAGTCTCGCCGAAAGGACGGAGGGTGAACTGAGCGAAGATCTTATGGATGACATCGACGACTGCAAGACCCTCGGGCAAGTCGCCAATGCCCTTGACATTGATGAGTTTAATGACTATGAGACCCTTCACAAATTTGTCAACGGTCTTTTCCGCACACCGATCGATACATTCATTGAGGTGTTTAAAGAATACAATGCCACCTATACAAAGGCCCAGAAGCTTCAAGAAAAGGGCAAATATGAGAAGGCCGACAATCTCGTGGAAAAGTATCATCAATTAGAAGAGAAAATAGTTACTATTTATGACGAAATAAAGGACTACCAGCTGACAAGCCATGACCGCAAGGTGCTTAAAGACTACTTTAAGTCAGTTGCCAAAGAAGAAAACGGATGGGATATTTCCGACCAAAAGCTCGTGGAAGCGTTGAAAAGATGCAAATCCTTCAAAGATACCGAGCGAATTGACCTATATGATCTGCGCGAAGATGGAGACTATTACGAAGACCACGACGATTATTACGAGGAGGCCGTTGAGGCTCCCGCCGAAACCGCAGAAGCTGCTACCGAGGCCGAGGCCCTCATGGCTGATGAATTGGCCAACGCCGCCATCGACGCCGCAAAAGATGCTGCCATCGCTGCCATCAATGCTTATTGAAAAGGTTTAGCGGCAGTCCCACCGGGCTGCCGCTTTTATTATCACTTTGTTCTCAGCAAGGCCGAAGCCCATACTTCGCAGCCTTCGCCGCGCCCCACGAAACCCAGATGTTCGGTGGTGGTGGCTTTTACGGAGACACATTCCACAGGAACCCCCAGGATGGGCGCCAGGGCGGCACGCATGGCCGCAATGTGGGGTGCCAGTTTCGGGGCCTGAAGGGCGATGGTGATGTCCACGTTGCCCACGGAATAGCCCTTCTCCCGCACCAGTGACATCACATGTCCCAGCAGCAGTTTGGAATCCACCCCCTTCCACTGCGGGTCCGAGTCCGGGAACAGATGGCCGATGTCCCCAAGCGCCAGCGCCCCCAGCAGGGCATCGCACAGGGCATGAATGGCTACATCGCCGTCCGAATGGGCCACAAAACCCACCTCCGCGGGAATTTGCACTCCGCCCAGCCACATAGGGAGCCCCGGAGCCAGGGCGTGAACGTCATATCCGTTTCCTATTCTTATATCCATAGTGCTGCAAAGATACAAAAAAAAGCCAACCCCGAAGGGCTGGCTTTTGCCTTTGTGTTACAACAATTAGTTGTTGTTGATTGCGTCGATAGCCTTGTTCGCGGCGGCATCGATAGCAGTGTTGGCCACAGCCTCACCGGCAGCTTCAGCGTGCTCTTTCACGGTTTCCTTGGATTCACCAGCCTTGGGGGCCTCGGCCTCGGTAGCAGCTTTTTCGCCTTCGGCGGGAGCCTCAGCTTTCTTTTCGCACTTGCAGGAAGCAGCGGCGGCGATCATAGCCACGACTGCGATGGACATAAACACTTTCTTCATAGTACTATTAAATTTAAAGAGTTGGTATTCAATCAACGGCTGCAAATGTACGGGTAAAAAATGAAAACACCAAGACTTTTTTAATTTTTTTATTAAAATTTGTAAGTTTTAGGGCCGGGGCCTGCCGCCTCCACCGCCCGGAAAACCGCCTCCAGGGCCGCCGGAGCCCCCTCCGGAGTAGTCACCCAACGTAACGGAAGTACCGCCGGAGATATTCCCGACAGCCCAGGCGCCGCCGCAGAAAGTCTCTCCACCCACGCTTACACTTTTATATCCGGAACTGAGTCCGGGCGCCGAAACGGCGAAGGAGGAAACGCCGGAAGAGGGAGACTTGAAAGCGCAGAGATATCCGCCGGAGCCGTACAGGGCGTTCCAGGCATTGCCGGTTCCGCTGAAACTGTACACGGACTGTTCGGCGGAAAAACCGCTCTCAATACCGCCGTAGGACACCACGGTTGCGCCGCTTTTGATATAGACCTTATAATGTTCTTCGGAATTTGCGTCCAGACCCAGTTCAGGCGAGCCCTTGGTGCAGATGGCCAGCACGTAGCCGCCTGAAAGCACCATATCGTGGTTGGAATCCATGGCGTCGTTGGCCGATGAATACGCGTACACATAACCGCCGGTCACATCCAGCTGGCCCTGGCAGTTGATGGCGTCGTCGGCCTTGGAAGTGACGGACAACTCCCCGCCGGAGATATAGAGGCAGCCCTTGGATTCCAGGCCCTCGCCGCCGTCGGAGGTGATGGTAATCTTACCGCCGCCGATGAGGAGGTTTCCGGCATTTGCCAGCACTTTGGCGTGGTCGTCCGTGCCGTCCTTGATGGCCCAGCCCACTTTGATGCCCTTGGCGGAAACGTCGTTCTGCTCCCGGCCTGCAACAGTGATGTCAATGATGCCGCCGCTGATGTAGCTGTCGGCCACCTTGTGGTCCGTGGGATCGAAATCATAACTCCCCGCGTGAATGCCCTTGCCGCCGTTACCCGTATTGTTGATGGTGAGCGTGCCGCCTGTCATGGCGAAGTAATTGTCCGCCTTAACGCCGGCAGAGCCTTTGTATTCCGCGTCCTCGCTGTCATAGGCAGTGCCGCCGGAGACGTAGACGTAGGTATTGCCGCCCTCGATGAGCACATAATCGTCGGAGATAATGCCTTTCTTCATGGCCGCCGTAGTGGTAACTTCGAGCTTGCCGCCGCTTATACGCACATAATCCTTTCCCTTGATTCCGTGACCGGCATTAGGATCGCAGTTCACTTCGATGCGGGGGGAATCCATAATATGGATGTAATCGTCGGAAGTGATGCCGTTCTTGCCAACCGGATTGTGGGCACATACAGTAAGGGACCCTTCCCCGCAAAAGATCAACTGGCCCTCGGAAAAAAGGACAGCCTTCTGGTCTTCGGTGCCGCTGACCGTATACGGGGAGGATCCTTCATCATTTAGATTATTATAGTCATTAACATACACGAAACAGCGTTTCCCGCTTTGGATATTGATGGCGGCGCCGGAGAGATTGGTCAGGCTGACGCCGTTCAGGACTATAGCCTGTTTCTTCCCGGAGGAAGCAATTTTGAAAGAGCCGTCACCAGTGCTGCCGACAAGGGTGTAGCGCACCTTCTCCGTTGTGGTGTTATTCACCGTGACGTGGTTGCCGGAGACGGAAACAATCCCGTTTACATCTCCCTCCACGGAAGCATCGGCCTCGTTGGAGAAGGTGATGGTAATGTTACGGTCAAAGGTGGTGGAGTTATAATTATCCTCATTGTCCGCGTCGGGCGTATCGGGAATCACCCCGTCCGTGGTGGCGAGGTTGCCGTCCGTATCTGTGGTGTCGGGTTCGGTTTTACCGCAGGACATCGCCAGCAGTAAAACCATCAGGAATGGTATATACTTTTTCATTGCCACAAATATACACAATTATCCTGCCAAACCGATTTGCAAGGCCGCGCTTTTTTTGGTACATTTGTAAGCTATAAAGAATCACGCGATGGCCAGTTTGTTCAACTTCGGTTTTTTCGGGAATCAGCCGCACAGGGTGTTCAATTACAAGCCCCGCTACTATGACCCGGAAGAGGAAAAACGCCGCCAGATGTTCGGCGAAGTAGACGGCACCAACGATGCAGCCCGGGAAAAAGGTGAATACGTCCCCGGCAGCAGCCTTCGCGGCGCATTCCGGGACGGAAACTACCAGGCAACCCGCTCCTCGATGGGAAAAGCCCACGGGATCATCACCCTGGTCACCCTGGCCCTTATCATTGCCGTGCTCATTTATATCGCGAAGTTTTTTGAACTGCTGTAATGGAACTGAGAATCCTACCGAAGAACATTGCCGATATGATTGCGGCGGGGGAGGTCGTCCAGCGGCCGGCCTCCGTGGTGAAGGAACTCATGGAGAACGCGGTGGACGCCGGCGCCACGGACATCAAAGTGGTGGTAGCCGATGCAGGCCGCACCCTCATCCAGGTGATCGACAATGGCTGCGGGATGACGCCGGACGACGCAGTGCTCTGTTTTGAGCGGCACGCAACCAGTAAGTTGGCATCGGCCGAAGACCTGCACCGCATCCTCACCTTCGGCTTCCGCGGCGAAGCCCTCGCTTCCATTGCCGCCGTGGCCGAAGTAACCCTCCGCACCCGCACCGTGGAGGAAGAATCCGGCGTGGAAGTGACGATGGCCGCGTCGGAGAATAAAGGCACGAAGGAAGTGAGCTGCCCCGTGGGCACCAACATTTCCGTGCGGAATCTCTTCTACAACATCCCCGCACGGCGCAAGTTCTTAAAGAGCGACAATGTGGAACTCCGGCACATCGTGGAAGAATTCCAGCGCGTGGCCCTCACGCGGCCGGATGTCGCCTTCACCCTCACCCATAACGGAAAGGACATCCACGGGGTAAAACCCGCCCAGAGCTACAAGTTCCGCATCCAGGACCTGCTGGGGCCCGCCGTGGTGGGCGACATAGTGGATATCCACGCGGAAACGTCCATCGCCGCGGTGAACGGGTACATAGGCAAGCCGGAAAGCGCCCGAAAGGCCCTGGGAAACCAGTTCTTCTTTGTAAACGGCCGCTATTTCCGCAGCCCGTACCTCCACAAAGCCGTAATGAAGGCCTACGAAAACCTGGTGCCGGAAGGCAGCACGCCGTCCTACTTCATCTACCTGGAAGTGGACCCCGGCACCGTGGACGTCAATATCCATCCCACCAAGGCGGAAATCAAGTTCGAGGAAGACCAGCTTCTCTTCCAGACCATCCTGGCTTCCGTGAAGGAAGCCCTGGGGCGTTCCAGCGTCGCCGGAGCCATCGACTTCGACAATCCGGAAGCGGCGAGCATTCCCGTCATGGGGACCAGGTTCAGCGAATACAGGCCGGCCGATATGCCCACGGAGGGGGTGGACTGGAACTACAACCCGTTCGAGATGCCCGATCAAGTCGGGCATGACGGGGAAAGAGCCAGGTATGACGGAGGTGCAGGGTATGACAGGCCCTACGAAGCGCCGAAGCAGAATTACGGCCCGCTGTTCGAAGAGAAACCGCTGCCGGCACAGAGCCAGGCGCTCGTCGTCGGCGGGAAATATATCATCACCAAGAGCGCCTCGGGACTGATGGCGGTTCACGTGCGCCGCGCCCGCGAACGCATCTTCTTCGACCGCTTCCTGAAGGCCCTGACGGCGGAAGGTCACGTCACGCAGACCGCCCTCTTCCCCGTGCAGGTGGCGGTGGGTGTGGAAGGACGCCTGCTCATCGAAGACAACGCCGACCTGCTGAAGCGACTGGGCTTCGACATAGCCCCCTTCGGGACGGACACCGTGGTGGTGAACGGCGTGCCGGAGGGATGTTCGGCCCAGCCCGGAAAGGCCGAAACCCTGGTGCAGGACCTCCTGCTGGTGCTGGGGGACAACACCGGCGGCCTTCCCGGCGTGATGGAGCAGACCACCGCACAGCGGTTTGCCCTGATGGCATCGGCCGAAGGGGATAAGTTAGCATCGGCCCAGGAGGCCCAGCATCTGCTGGACGCTCTCCTGCAAAGCGACAACCCCGAATATACATCGGCCGGCAAACGCATCATCGCCATTGTGCCGGAGGCAGAGTTGGAAAAACGTTTCTAAGCTATGGCCCGTTTTCTGGACAACATACCGGTGGTGACCCGGAACCTCCTGATTGTAAACGTGATTATGTATGTAGCCACGCTTATCAATCAGGAATATATGATGGCCACCTTCGCGATGTTCTACCCCACTTCGCCCTTTTTCCGCTGGTGGCAGCCCGTCACGCACATGTTCATGCACGGGGGCATCTGGCACATCTTCTTCAATATGTACACGCTGGTGATGTTCGGGATGGTGGTGGAAAGGGCCCTGGGGACCAGGAAGTTTCTGTGGTTCTACTTCATCACCGGCCTGGGCGCCGTGGCGCTGCACACCCTCATCCAGTGGGTGGAGCTCACCTATCTGGGCGGGGACCAGATTGCCGCCATGCGCACCCCCATGGTGGGTGCTTCGGGCGCCATCTACGGCGTGCTGGTGGCCTTTGCCATGATTTATCCGCAGGCGCGGATGACCCTCCTTTTCCCGCCTGTAACACTCAGCGCCAAATGGATGGTGATTATCTTTATCGGGATTGAACTCGTCACCGGCATCACGGGAACCGCAATGGGTATCGCCCATTTCGCCCACCTGGGCGGCGCCCTCTTCGGCTGGCTGCTCATCCTGTACTGGCGAAAGACACGTAAAACCTATTATTGATGGGCGCAAAAAGGCACTGGCTGTCGCGGGTGTCCTTCGGCACCATCTCCATCATTCCGGCGGTCCTGCTGCTGCTGGGCTATCTTTCCGTAGTCATCAATCCCACGCACGGCTGGTTCTTCACCCTCTTCGGCCTCATCTATCCGGTGGTCCTTCCCGTCACGCTGATCCTTTGGGTCTGGGCCCTTTTCCGGAAGTCCGCCATGCGAATCCCCCTCACGCTGGTGCTGCTGCCTTCCCTGTTTTTTGCCGGCCGATATTTCCGTCTTTTCCCGCCGTCACAGGACCGGGAAGCCACGCTGACGGTGGTCTCTTATAACGTCGGCCTGTTCGCACACGGGCCGGAGGGCATGGACCGGAATGCGCTGGCAGATTCCGTGAGCCGATATCTGAACGGACTGGACGCCGACGTAATCTGCCTCCAGGAGTTCTTCCTCCCTTCTGGACATCCGCTGGACGACTGGATCATGCGGAATTTCCCGGATTATAAGGCCGAGTTCTATGTGCGCACCGGCCGGAGCGGGAAGTTCGGCAACCTTACCCTCAGCCGCAGGCCCTTCACGGACCGCGGAAAACTGGTTTTCGAGCATTCCACCAACATGGCGCTGTGGACGGACATCCAACTGTCCCGGGATACCCTGCGCCTGTACAACTGCCACTTCGAAAGCTATAATATCTCCCTGTCAAACCTGATAACCCGGAAGGGCGCCATGGAGGAAACCGAACAGAAGATGAGGCGGTCCATCGGCGAACGGCCCAAGCAGGTCAATGCGGTGTTGGAAGACATTGAAAGCGCGCCGGGACAAGCCTTCGTTGCGGGAGATTTCAACGACACGCCCCTCTCCTACACCTACTTCCGCCTGCTGCACGGACGGCAGGACTCCTTTGTCCGGGCCGGACACGGATTCGGTTCCACTTATTCCAGCCTGTGGCCGCTGCTGCGCATCGACTACCAGCTCTATCCCAAGACGCTGACGGCTGTATCCTACCGGATTGAACGCGTTCCCTGGAGTGACCATTATCCCGTTATAGTCTCCTATTATGAAAACGGAAGAGATTCTGACTGAAGCCCTGCGTGTGGTACGCGAAGGCGGCGTGATCCTGTATCCCACGGATACCGTCTGGGGCCTTGGCTGCGACGCTTGCAACGCTGCAGCCGTCGCCCGCATTTTTGAGATGAAACGGCGCCCGGACGCCAAGTCCCTGGTGCTGCTGGCGAGCGATCTGGACATGGTGGCGAAATACGTGAAAGAGATCCCTTCCATCGCGGTGGACCTGGTGGAGGTGAACGACGCCCCCATGACCATCATCTATCCCGGCGCCATCTGTTCGGAGACCGGCGACCGCTGGCACCTGGCCGCCAACGCCGTAGCTGAGGACGGGTCGGTGGGGATTCGGATTCCTTGTGATGCGTCATGCCCGGCCCCGACCGGGCATCCCTGGTGCCGGCAGCTGGTTTACAAGCTGGGACGGCCACTGGTTTCTACATCGGCCAATATCTCCGGCGAACCCACGCCGCAGCGGTTTTCTCAGATTCCCCAGGAGATTAAAGACGCCGTGGACTTCGTGGTGCCGCCGTCCGTAGATACCGCCTCCACGGGGCGCGCGTCCCAGATTCTCAAAGTGGGACTCCGCGGGGAAATCGAGATTATTCGGAAGTAGTTTTCAGCGCACGCATCGCGTTCAGGACGGCGAGGACGGTGACTCCTACGTCGGCGAAGACCGCCATCCACATGGTGGCGAGGCCAAGCGTTGCAAGGATGAGCACCAGCACCTTGATGCCGATGGCACCTGCGATGTTCTCGCGGGCGATGCGGAGCGTCCTTCCGGCAATCTTTACCGCCGTCGCAATTTTCGCGGGCTTGTCGTCCATCAGCACCACGTCGGCGGCCTCGATGGCGGCGTCGCTGCCCAGGGCACCCATCGCAATGCCTACATCGGCCCGTGTAAGGACGGGGGCGTCGTTGATGCCGTCGCCCACGAAGGCCAGGGTGCCGTCTTGCAGCAGGGCTTCCACTTTTTGCACCTTGTCGGCGGGGAGCAGGCCGGCGTGATATTCGTCTAATTTGAGGCTTTCCGCCACGGCTTTTGCCACGCTCTCCTGGTCGCCGGTGAGCATCACGGTCTTTTTTATTCCTGCGGCCTTCAGGGCTTCGACGGCGCTTTGGGCATCGGCCTTTATGCGGTCGCTGATGACGATGTGGCCTGCATATTCACCGTTCACGGCCACGTGGACAATGGTGCCGCTGTGGTGGCAGGGATGCCATTTTGCGCCCTCTTTTTCCATCAGTTTGCTATTGCCGACGGCTACTCTTTTTCCGTTGACCCTGGCAATGATGCCATGGCCGGCGGTTTCTTCGATATCGGAGATGGTGCAGCTGTCCTGTTCCTTGGGATAGGCGTTCCTCAGGGCCATCGCGATGGGATGCGTGGAGTGACGCTCCACGTGGGCGGCCAGGTGCAGGAGCTCCGTTTCATCCAGCTCTTCCGGATGCACGGCCGTCACTTCAAAGACGCCTTCCGTGAGGGTGCCGGTCTTGTCGAAGACCACCGTTTGCAGTTTGGCGAGTTTGTCCATCAGGTTGGCGCCCTTGATGAGGATGCCCTTTCTGGAAGCGCCGCCCAGGCCGCCGAAGAAAGTGAGCGGGACGGATATGACCAGGGCGCAGGGGCAGGAAACCACCAGGAACAGCAGGCCCCGGTAAATCCAGGTGACCCATTCGCCGGTGATGAGGCCGGGGATGACGGCAACGGCGACAGCCAGACCCACCACGATGGGGGTATAGATCCGCGCGAACTTCGTGATGAATCGCTCGCTCTGCGATTTGTTTTCCGCCGCATTCTCCACCAGGTCCAGGATCTTGGCGGCGGTGGATTCGCCGAACACCTTTGTGGTCCTTACTTTTATTACGCCGCTTTTGTTCACGCAGCCGGAGAGGATTTCGTCGCCTTCCTTTACGCTGCGGGGCACGCTTTCGCCGGTAAGGGCCACGGTGTCCAGACTGCTTTTCCCTTCCAGTACAATGCCGTCCAGGGGCACCTTCTCTCCGGGTTGGATGACGATGATTTCGCCGGGCTTTATTTCTTCGGGGTTGACAGTCTGGAGTTTTCCGCCCCGCTCCACGCGGGCCGTGTCGGGCCTCAGGTCCATCAGATGCGCGATGGACTTGCGGCTGCGGCCCTCGGCCAGTTCCTCGAAGAGTTCGCCCACCTGGAAGAACAGCATCACGAACACCGCCTCCGGGAACTGCGTTTCCGCTCCCGGCAGAAAGCCGATGCCCAGCGCCCCCAGCGTGGCCACGCTCATCAGGAAGTCTTCGCTCAGGGCTTCGCCATGCAGCAGCCCTTCGCCCGCTTCCTTCAGCGTCTCCCAGCCGACAACCAGGTAAGGGATTAAATATAATAATAGGTATTGCCAGGTGGTCCAGGCAGTGTTCCGTTCTATGATATAGGATCCCGCCAGCAGCACCGCCGCAGCAATGATGCTGATCAGGCGTCCGTGGCCTTCTTCGTGTTCGTGATGATGTTCGTGCTCCATAGTCTGCAGCTATTTCTGCTGCAAAGGTAAAGCACACTTTCCGCAACCTAGTTGCGTTTTTGTGCTTTACCCTATCTCTGTACACCCGTCTAAAGCACACTTTTGGCCCTCGGGGGCAGATTTTGTGCTTTAGACAAACCAGCGGCATTTGGAATTCCGGGGCATTGGCTGTAAATTTGCGAAGATGGAACTGTTTTACGCATACGAAGTGAGCGGCCGCTTCTGCCGGCTGGACACGGAGGAAAGCGCGCATTGCGTGCGGGTGCTGCGGCACCGGACGGGAGACGCGCTGGAAGTCATCGACGGCGCCGGAACGCTGTATCATTGCCGCCTTATGCAGGCCGATGCCAAATCCGCCGAGGCAGAAATCCTTTCCGAAGAGGCCGATTGGAACGCACACCCCTATCACCTCACCATCGGCTGTTGCCCCACCAAGAACAACGACCGTTTCGAGTGGTTCGTGGAAAAAGCCACGGAACTGGGTGTGGACCGCATCGTTCCGCTGATTGGCGAGCGCTCGGAACGGAAAGTCTACAAGACCGAGCGTGCGGGCCGCATCGCCCTTTCCGCCACCAAGCAGTCCCTGAAGGCCCGGATTCCGGAGATTGCGGAGCCCGTGAGCGTGAGATCCTTCGTCGCTGACGCTCCTCAGGATGACAACACGCTCAAACTCATCGCCTATTGCTTTGAAGGCGAGTCGCCCCGCGTGAGCATCAAGGACGCCTTGGGGCATTACAAGGGGAAAGACATCACCGTTCTCATCGGCCCGGAAGGGGACTTCTCACCGGAGGAGGCTGCCCTTGCCCTGAAAAACGGATACCTGCCCATTCATCTGGGGGCCTCGCGTCTTCGTACGGAGACGGCTGCCGTGACGGCGGTGGAGGCCGTATACCTGCATTTTATGAAATAACCACATTATGAAAAAGAACTACCCTGCCATTTTCTTTGCCGTCGCCTGCCTGCTGAACTGGGCGGGCCGTATCTGGGAGCCTTCGCTGGCCGCGGCCGTCAAGCCTGCCCTGCTGCCGCTCCTGGCCCTCGCCGTCCTGTGGTATGCCCTCTCGCACAGGGTTAACAAGCGGCAGCTGACGCTGCTCATCCTGGCCGAACTCTTCGGCTGCGTGGGAGACACATGCCTGTTGAGCGACGCCTTCCCGCTGTTTGCAGGTGGCATCGGCGCATTCCTGATTGGCCATATCTTCTATATCACCCTTTTCGGCGGCATTTCCTGGAAAGGGCTGAGTTGGAAGGCTTGGGTGCCCGGTGTCCTTGTGATGGGCGGTCTGGTCTTCGGCCTTGTGAAACTGCTGCGCATCAGCGGCGCCCTGCTGGCCCCGATGGCCATTTACGGCTCCGTCCTGATGCTGCTGATTTTCAGCACCTTCTGCGGGCTGGTCCGGGAGAAGGACAAATGCACCTGGAGCGTCCTCTTCTGCGGCGCCCTGCTGTTCACCTTCTCGGATTCCCTTATCGCCGCCGGAACTTTCCACGTGGTAGAGTTCGCCTTGCAGGAGTTCGTGATTATGTTCACCTACCTCGTTGCCCAAACCCTGCTAGCAGTGGGTGGCTTGCGGCTGGCAAAAGCTGGAGCGTAAGTAGCTATCACTCAGTAAGTTGCCGACAAAGGGGTGCACCTGGCGGTGCACCCCTGTTTGCATAAATCGCTGAGTGTCAGGAATATCCGTATCAGGCATCCACCACGGACAACGTGGCTACGGAAAGGCGGACGGAAGGTCCGAGGGCCGCGCGGAGTACCGTGCAGCAGGCGGCCAGGGTGGCGCCGGTGGTGAAGGTGTCATCCACAATCAACACGTGACGGACGCCAGCGGGGACAGCGCCCACCCGGAACACGCTCTGAACATTTCGCAGCCGCTCCGAAGCATCCAACGTAGTCTGCGTGCGGGTACGGCGGACGCGGCGCAAGGCCCGCGGAGCCACCCGGGCGCCCAGGGCCGATGCCAAAGCGCGTGCCAGGACCTCCGCCTGATTGTAACCACGACGCCAGCGACGCGCCCAGTGCAGGGGCACGGGAATCACACAATCCACATCGTAAAACCCATCTGAGGCGGCAAGATAAGAGCCCAGCCGCTGAGCGAAAAACCGCCCGGCAGACAGATTCCCGCCATACTTCAGGGCCTGTGGAATGTTTTTGTAGGGGTTGTCGTGCTTATAAAAAAGCAGGGCGGCGGCGGGCACATAGGGCATGGGGGCGCCCGGTACACGCTGCCGCTCCAGTACGGCATTCAGCCTGTCGGCCATGGGATTGTGGACCTGCTCCCAATAATAGGTCAGCGGAAGGTCCGCCTCACAGCGGATGCAGAGATGCTTCTCATGCAGTCCCAGCTGCCGCCCGCAAACCAGGCAGCAACGCGGCATCAGCAGGTCTGCGACTGCGCGGAACAATTAGCAATACATGCCGCCGTTGACGGCAATGACCTGACCGGTGACGTAGGAAGAAAGCTCGGAGGCCAGGAAGAGCGCCACGGAAGCAATCTCGTCCACAGAAGCACCGCGGCCCAGGGGAATCAGTTTCACGAATTCGTCGCGGACGGCCTGGGGCAGGGCTTCGGTCATTTCGGTAATCACGTAGCCGGGGGCGATGGCGTTGGCGCGGATGCCGCGGGCGCCCATTTCCTTGGCGACGGATTTTGCCATGGCGATGAGGCCGGCCTTGGAAGCGGAATAGTTCACCTGGCCGGGGTTGCCGGTCTGACCGGCGATGGAGGCCATGTTGATGATGCTCCCGCTGCGCTGACGGGCCATCACGGGCACCACGGCGTGCAGGAAGTTAAAGGCCGATTTCATATTGACGGCGATAACGGCATCCCACTGGCCTTCGCTCATGCGCATCACCAGACCGTCCTTGGTGATGCCGGCGTTGTTCACCAGTACGTCGATGCGGCCGAAATCGGCCACCACCTGCTCCACAACGGTCTGCGTGGCTTCGAAGTCCGCGGCGTTGGAGGCGTAGGCGCGCACTTTCACGCCGAAGGCTTCCAGTTCGCGCACGGTTTCCTCCGCCGCTTCGTTGATGACCAGGTCCGTAAAGGCGATGTCCGCACCTTCGGAGGCATACTTCAGGGCAATGGCTTTGCCGATGCCACGGGCGGCGCCGGTAATGAGGGCCACTTTGTTCTCTAAGAGTTTCATATAGTAGGTTTTTTCAGTTTAGACACAACAGTGATCAGCAATGACCCCAGGAGGCCGGAGGCCACGGAGCCCAGCAGGACGGCCATTTTGCCGGCATCGCGCAGGTGCTGCGTAACGGCCGGGTCCGCGCCGCCGAAGGACAGCGTATCCACGAAGATACTCATGGTGAAGCCGATGCCGCCCAGGCAGGCCACGGCGAAAATCATGGGCCAGCTGGCCTTGGAGGGCATTGCGCCCACCTTGAAGCGGATGGCAAGCCACGAAGCCAGGGTAATGCCGATGGGCTTCCCAAGCACGAGGCCCAGGAAAACACCCAGCCCCACACTGCCGATGACCGGATCCACGGCCTTAAAGATATTCAGCAGGGATACGTCCGAAATCTCTACGCCGGCGTTGGCCAGGGCGAAGACGGGCATAATGGCATAATTGACGATGGGGTTCAGCTTATGCTCCAGTCTGTAGGACGGCGGGATGGTCTTCTTGGTGAGGCCGTACAGATGGCGCAGATAATGCCGCTGGGGACCGTTGGGGAAAGGTTCGTTCGTCTGAGCGTTCTCCGACTCAATCAGTTTTTCCCAGAGGATGCGGTTGCGCCGATGAAACTTGGCCTTGTTATAACGGGCCTCCATGGGGATGAGCATTGCCATCACAACCCCCGTCATGGTAGCATGCACCCCGCTGTAGTAGAAGAGGAACCAAACCAGCACGGCGGGGACGAAGTAATAGCTGATGCGTTTTTCCCCCAGCCGTTTCAGCAGGAACACGAAAACTATCACGATGACGGCTATTCCCAGCAGCGTAAAATTGATCTTCCCACCGTAGAAGATGGCCACCACCAGGATGGCGATGAGGTCATCGGCTATGGCGAGGGCCGTCAGGAAGACCTTCAGCGAGACCGGCACCTTGTCCCCCAGGATGGAAAGTATGCCGATGGCAAAAGCGATGTCCGTAGCGGTGGGGATACCCCAGCCGGAAGCGGCCTGCGTGCCATGGTTGACAAGGGTGTAGATGAGTGCCGGCACCAGCACGCCGCCGAATGCGGCAATGACGGGCAGAATGGCCTTCTTCGGAGAGGAGAGTTCCCCGCAAACCACTTCCCGCTTGATTTCCAGCCCCACGGTGAAGAAGAAAATCACCATCAGGATGTCGTTGATGAAACGCTCCATCGTCATCCCGTGCGGGAAGTACCAGTCGATGACGCTGTCCGGCGAAGCCACATGGATGGTGAGCTCCGTGTGCAGGAAATCTTGATATATCTGTTTGGTGAAAGGAAGGTTCGCCAGCAGCATGGCCAGCACCACACAGGCCAGGAGAATCACGCCGTTGGCCCAGGGCTGCTTGGTGAACTTGTCCTGCGAAACCCGGAAGTTGCGCACTTCCTTATTCCACCAGTATATCGGGATTAATGCCATAGGTATTTTTCCTGTTCTGGTGTGAGTTTATCGATGGAGACGCCCCAGTCCGCCAGTTTCCGCAGGGCCACTTCGCGGTCTATCTCCACGGGAACCGGATTGAGTTTCCGGCCGATGCCGCCCTTATTCATCGCCAGATACCGGGCGCTGAGCGCCTGGATGGCGAAGGACATGTCCATAATCTCCGCGGGGTGTCCGTCGCCGGCGGCGAGGTTCACCAGCCGGCCTTCCGCGATGATGTAGACGGTGCGGCCGTTCTCCAGCTTATACCCCTCGATGTTGTTCCGGGCGGGTGCATGGCTCACGGCCATCGCCTTGAGCTTAGCCACCGCCACCTCCACGTCAAAGTGTCCGGCGTTGCAGCAGATGGCACCGTCCTTCATCAGAAGGAACGCGTCCGGGCCGATTACATCCGCGCAGCCGGTGACCGTGATGAAGAAGTCTCCCAGCGGAGCGGCCTCCAGGAGCGGCATCACCTTGAAGCCGTCCATCACCGCCTCCATCGCCTTGACGGGGTCTATTTCCGTCACGATTACATCGGCCCCCAGACCTTTGGCACGCATGGCGACGCCCTTGCCGCACCAGCCGTAGCCGCATACCACCACGTCCTTGCCGGCCACGATGAGGTTGGTGGTGCGGTTGATGCCGTCCCACACGCTCTGGCCCGTGCCGTAGCGGTTGTCGAAAAGGTGCTTGCAGTCTGCGTCGTTCACCAGCATCATGGGGAACCGGAGCTCCCCGGCGGCGTCCATCGCTTTCAGGCGCAGGATGCCCGTGGTGGTTTCCTCACAGCCGCCGATGACGTTCGGGACCAGCTCCGGGAACTCCTTATGGATGGTGCTCACCAGGTCCCCTCCGTCGTCGATGATAATGTTGGGGCCGGCCTGGAGAACCATCCGGATGCAGTCGAAGTATTCCTTTTCATTGCAACCGTGGATGGCGAAGACGTTGAGGCCTTCATGCACCAGGGCGGCCACCACGTCATCCTGTGTGCTCAAGGGGTTGGAGCCGGTGATGTACATATCCGCCCCGCCGGCGGCGAGTACCTCGCACAGGTGGGCGGTCTTGGCCTCCAGATGCACGCTTAGGGCCACTTTCAAGCCCTGGAACGGCTTTTCTTCCCGGAAATCTTTCTCGATTCCCTCCAGAAGGGGCATATGGGAACGGACCCAGCTGAGCTTGAGTTCGCCGGCTTCCCACAGGTTTATATCTCTGATATGACTTGCCATAAAAAGGGTTGCAAAGATACGAAAAGTTTCGCTTTCCGAAGCACGCTATTTGATTGCTCAAAGATAATCAATAATTTTGTGCTATGGAAACTTTTGTCGCCATCCTCGCCATCATCCTGGGCGTGCTGGGCATCATCGGGAGCGTCATTCCCGCGCTGCCGGGACCGCCCCTGGGATGGCTGGGCCTGCTCGCCATCTATATCTGGGGCGGCGGCACCAATGCCGACGGAGCATCCATGTCCACCGGCCTTCTTCTGCTCTGGCTGGCAATCACCGTCATAGTTACCGTCCTGGATTACCTGATCCCGCCTTTCTTCACCAAACTCACCGGCAGCAGCAAATATGCCGGATGGGGTGCCATGGCGGGCCTTTTCATCGGCCTGATCTTTCCGCCCCTCGGCCTCATTCTGGGAACGCTGCTCGGCGCCTTTGTCGCGGAACTGGTCTTTGCAGAAAAAAACGCCAAAGACTCGCTGAAGGCGGCCTTTGGCGCATTTATGGGATTCTTATTCGGCACCGGTATCAAGCTCGTCGCCAGTGCCATGATGCTCTACTATATCGTCGTCTACGGCTTCTAGGGCCGGCCGCCGCACATAGAAGCGGAAACCGGGCCTGCGCTCCATAAAGACCGCATCGGGGGCCGCCTGCTGCAGTCTTTCCACGTCTTCCGGAATGTCCTTCACCACGAAGTAGCAGGGCTTGTCGACGGCCCCTTTCATCAGGAAATCCAGGTCCTCGCAGTTGTTCTGCGGCTGACGGTTGGTATAGAAATACTGCGCGTAACTCTTATAATAGACGGGCTGCACATAGCAGTCCTCCCCCTGCCTTTCCACATAGAAATCCACGGCCGACGCCTGGCTGTACTTCTCCACCTCGCCCACTGCACAGACCAGGAAGGTCATCCCGAAGACCAGATGGCCGACGGCAACGGGAAGGCAGCTCTTCAGGCTCCGGCGGCGGGAGAACCAGATGCAGAACCAGACGGTCATCCCTATCAGGAACGCCCCCACGAAAGGTTCGAAGCCCGTCCAGGAGGATTCGGCGTCCATGCAGCTCACGGCAAAAGGATCCGCCACGTGCGGGGCCAGTTTATCCTTGAAGCGGTCGAAGACCGTGAGGCCGGTGAAGGCGATGCCGTAAAATGCTGCCGTGCCGATGAGAAGAGCCTTCTGCCACCAGTCGAACCTGATTTTACCGTCCATCATCCTTGCCGCCGCCCAGGCACCCAGATAGGTGAGCGGGAAGTAGCAGAAGGAGGAATAATGGACGATTTTCGTGCGGACGATGGTGAAGAGGATAAGCACCACCCAGAAGGAAGCCATCATCCAGCGGAAGAGGCCCTTATTCGCACTCTCGGGTTCATCGGCCAGTACTTTCCGGCGGAAAGTCTTCAAAGCCAGGAACGAGGCGGGCGTAACGCCGAAGAGCAGGATCACGAAATGGTACAGCAGGAAGCCGCCGTGGCCCGCATCCTTCGTTTCCAGCAGACGCACCTGGTACTCGAAGAAGTCCTTGATCACCTCCGTGTGTCCCGTGAGCGCCAGGGCGATGAACCAGGCGCCGCCGGCGAGGACCAGGGCGGCCAGATAGACCAGAACGTCCTTCCAGCGGAAGTTCAGGCGGAATTTGCGCACAGCCAGCCAGACGGCGAAGGTGAGGGCGAAGATGAGGAAGCCCACGGGGCCCTTGGTGAGCACCGCCAGCCCGGTGAAAAGGCCGCTGAGGGCCGCCCAGCGGGATTTCGTTTCATCGGCATACCTGGAGAAGAAATAGATTCCCAGGAAGATGAAGTAGTTGAACCAGGGGTCGATGATACCGCTCTTGAAGAAGAAAAACGGCAGGAAGGAAATGCAGTACAGACCGGCCCAGAGAATGCCAAAGCGCTTGTCTTCGCTGCGAAGGCCGATGTGGAACAGCGTCAGGAGCGTAATCACGCCCATCAGCGCGTTGGGGAAGCGGGCGGCGAATTCGCCGATGCCGAAGACCTTCATACTGAGGGCCTGCATCCAGATGAACAGCGGCGGCTTCTCCCAGAAGGACTCGAAGTTGATCTGCACGTTGAACCAGTCCCCGGTGACCAGCATCTCACGGGCGCTTTCGGCGAAATTAATCTCATCCCAGTCAAACAGGCGGACGCTGCCGATGCCGTAGAAAAACAGCAGGGAGCCCAAGACCACGATGAGGGCGTCAATGAGGAGGATGTCCTTTTTCATTTGCTTCTGAAAAGAATGAGTTTTTTGGCCGCGAAGTTCCAGATGAACACAATCACCGTGGCCATTATCTTATAAGGCAGGATTTCGAGACCTACTTTTCCTTGAAATGGGCTCAATAACAGTTCAGTAAGGCCCAGGCCAATAACACCGATGACTACAAAGATGCCCACCTCCGCCGCGCGGCTTTTCAAGCTGCGGTTGTCGAACACCCAAAGGATGCTGAACAGATAGGTAATCAATAAGCCCGCGCAGAAAGCAACGGCGACCCAGATGTAGTGGCGGCAACCCTCGCTCCCGAAAAACTTGGTGAGCAGCGCCAGCAGGCCGGTGTCCACCACGAAAGCGGTGCCCCCGGATATCAGATAGCGAAAGGCCTGGATGCGGATGTCTCCGCTCGGGCCTTTCAGCAGTTTTCCTATGAATTCACCAATTTTCACTTCTTCTTTCTGGGGAAGAGTTTGGACTTGGCCAGGTGCCACTTGCAGAGGCGGTACACGATGGACACCCGCAGGACGCCCAGTCCGTAAATGGAGCTGCGGCGAAGGTTGATGGAAGAGGCGTCGTCGAAATATTTGGTGGGGCAGGTAACCTCGCCGATTTCATAGCCGGCCCAGAAGATTTGGGCGGCCATCTCGTTATCCAGGATGAAGTCGTCCGAGCACTTGTGGTAGTCCACGTTCCTCAGTACCTCTGCGCTGAAGGCGCGGTAGCCAGTGTGATACTCGGAAAGCTTCTGGTTGATGAGGATATTCTGCGTAAGGGTGAGCACACGGTTGGCCACATACTTGATGAGGGGCATGCCGCCCTTGCGGGCGCCCTTCCCCAGGATGCGGGAACCGAAGACCACGGGATACACGCCGTTGGCGATGATGTAGGCCATCGCCTCGATGAGCTTGGGCGTGTACTGATAGTCCGGATGGAGCATGATGACAATATCGGCCCCTAATTCCAGCGCCCTGTCGTAGCAGGTCTTCTGGTTGCCGCCGTAGCCGCGGTTCTTGGGGTGCACCAGCACTTCCTTGATGCCCAGCTCCTTGGCCTTCGCCACGGTTTCGTCGCGGCTGCAGTCGTCCGTGAGGATGACCTCGTCCACGATATCCCGCGGAATCTCCGCATAGGTCTGCTCCAGGGTCTTCTCTGCGTTATACGCAGGCATCACCACGATAACTTTCTTTCCGTGAATCATTCTTACCTTATATAAAAGTCCACAAAGGTACTAATTATTTTTGGAAGCCCTTTGTTTGAGGGCGGCGGCCACGAAGGCCACGAAAATGGGCTGGGGGCATTCCGGCGTGCTCTTGAATTCCGGATGGAACTGTACGGCGATGTAGAACGGATGGGACGGCAGTTCCACGATTTCCACCAGCTGGTGGTCCGGATTGACGCCGCTTATCTTGAGACCGGCGGCCGTCATCTCTTTCAAATAGCGGTTGTTGAACTCATAGCGGTGCCGGTGACGCTCGGAGATATCCTCCTTCCCATAGATGCTCCATGCGAGGCTCCCCTCCAGCAGGTGGCAGGGATAAGCGCCCAGGCGCATCGTTCCACCCTTGAGGGTGAGTTTCTTCTGCTCCTCCATCAAGTCTATTACAGGATGCGTGGTATCCGGATTCTCCTCCGTGGAGGCGGCATCGGCCCATCCTAAAACATCGCGGGCAAATTCCACTACCGCCACCTGCATTCCCAGGCAGATTCCGAAGAAGGGGATGCCTTTTTCGCGGGCGTAACGGACGGCGCAGATCTTTCCTTCCAACCCGCGCGAGCCGAAGCCGGGGGCTACCAAAATTCCGTCCATCCCTCCCAGTACATCGGCCACATTCCCATCGTTTACGTGTTCCGAATGAACACAGTGAACGTTCACCCGGCACTCGTTGGCGGCACCGGCATGCACAAAACTCTCCTGAATGCTCTTGTAGGCATCCTGCAACTCCACATATTTCCCCACAAGGGCGACATCCACCTCCGCCTTCGGGTGCTTCAGGCGCTCCAGGAAATTCCCCAGGCGGCTGAGGTCCGGCGGTGGCAGATTGGGAATCTCCAACTTGTTTACCACCAGTTCATCCAGTTTTTCAGCCTCCATATTGAAAGGGACCTGATAGATGCTCCAGGCATCCATGGACTGGATCACATGGCCGGGCTTGACGTTGCAGAAGAGGGCGATTTTGCGGCGCAGTTCAGGGGAGAGTTCCTTCTCCGTGCGGCAGACGATGATGTCCGGATGCACACCCTGGGACTGGAGTTCCTGCACGGAATGCTGCGTGGGCTTGGTTTTCAACTCCTGTGCCGCCTTCAGATAGGGGATGAGTGTGAGATGGATGCTCAGGAAGTCTTCTTCCGGCAATTCCCACTGGAGCTGACGCATCGCCTCCACAAAGGGTTGGCTTTCCATATCACCCACCGTACCGCCCACTTCGGTGATAATCACGTCATATTGGCCGGTCTGGCCAAGGAGAAGCATGCGGCGCTTGATTTCATCGGTAATATGAGGGACAATCTGGACGGTCTTGCCTAAATAGGCTCCCTCCCGTTCCTTGGTAATGACGGTGTTGTAGATGCGGCCGGTGGTCACGTTGTTCGCCTGGGAAGTGTGCACGCCCAGAAAACGCTCATAGTGTCCAAGGTCAAGGTCCGTTTCCGCTCCGTCGTCCGTCACATAACACTCCCCGTGTTCGTAGGGGTTCAGCGTGCCGGGGTCTATATTGAGGTAGGGGTCGAACTTCTGAATGGTTACGCGAAGGCCGCGCGCCTGCAGGAGTTTAGCCAGCGAGGCGGCGATAATCCCCTTCCCCAGGGAAGAGGCCACACCGCCGGTTACGAATATGTATTTCGTGTTCATCGTGGAAAGAATGGACTACTCCCACTCGATGGTGGCCACGGGCTTGGGCGAAAGGTCATACAGGACACGGTTCACACCGGGGACCTCCGAGAGGATACGCTCCGTGATACGGTGCAGCAGGGGATATGGGATTTCCTCGATGGTGGCCGACATGGCGTCGCGGGTGTTGACGGCACGGATGACCACCGGCCAGTCGAAGCAACGCTTGCCATCTTTTACGCCCGTGGATTTATAATCCGGAACAATGGTAAAATACTGCCACACCTTGCCTGCCAGGCCATTTTTAGCAAATTCTTCGCGCAGGATGGCGTCGCTCTCGCGGAGGGCCGCCAGGCGGTCACGCGTAATGGCGCCCGTGCAACGTACGCCCAGGCCGGGGCCGGGGAACGGCTGACGGTAAACCATGCTGTCGGGCAGGCCCAGGGCTTTTCCCACCACACGGACCTCATCCTTGAAGAGCAGTTTGACGGGCTCCACCAGTTCAAAGTCCAGGTCTTCCGGCAGACCGCCCACGTTGTGGTGGGACTTGACGGGGCCGGACTCCAGAATGTCCGGATAGATGGTCCCCTGTGCCAGGAAGCCGATGTCCTGAAGTTTGCGCGCCTCTTCCTCGAACACACGGATGAATTCCGCGCCGATGATCTTGCGCTTCTGCTCCGGGTCCGCTACGCCGGCCAGTTTATCCAGGAAGCGGTCCACGGCGTCCACATACACCAGATTGGCTTTGAATTCGTCGCGGAACACCTTGATCACCTGTTCGGGCTCCCCTTTGCGGAGCAGTCCGTGGTTCACATGGACCGCCACCAACTGTTTGCCCACGGCTTTGATGAGGAGGGCAGCTACCACCGCCGAATCCACACCGCCGGAAAGGGCCAACAGCACCTTCTTGTCACCGATTTGGGCGCGCAGCGCCTTTACCTGTTCTTCAATGAATTTCTGCGCCAGTTCCGGCGTTGTGATACGCTCCATTTCCGCGGGGCGAACATTACCTGTGTTCATATACTACTAACTAATAGTTGGGAGATTTCTTGGCAATCTGCACATCGTGCGGATGGTTTTCCTTCACGGTGGCGGGGCTGATTTTCACGAACTGCGCGTGATGGAGGGCTTCCAGGTCCTTTGCGCCGCAGTAGCCCATGCCGGAACGGAGGCCGCCGGTGAGCTGGTAGAGGACATCGGCCACGGGACCTTTGTAGGCCACGCGGGCGACGACCCCTTCCGGCACCAGTTTCTTCGCGCCTTTCTGGAAATAGCGGTCCGCGCTGCCGGCCTGCATGGCGTCGATGGAACCCATTCCGCGGTAACCTTTCATTTTCACGCCGTCCACTTCCGTGATTTCGCCGGGAGCTTCGTCCGTGCCGGCGAACATGCTGCCGCACATCACGCAGTGCGCACCGGCCGCAAGAGCCTTCACCACGTCGCCGGAATAGCGGAGGCCGCCGTCGGCGATGACGGGGATGTCTTCTCCGGCTACATCGGCCACGTCCGCGATGGCGGTGAGCTGCGGAACGCCCACGCCCGCGACGATGCGGGTGGTGCAGATGCTGCCCGGGCCGATGCCAACCTTCAGGCCGTCGGCGCCGGCGGCAATCAGATCCTTGGCCGCCTGGGCGGTGGCGATGTTGCCCACCACCACGTCCAGCGAAGGAAATGCAGTTTTGATGGATTTCAGCGCGTCGATGACGCCTTTCGAATGCCCGTGGGCGCTGTCCAGGACCACGGCGTCTACGCCTGCATCGGCCAGCAGTTTTACCCGCTCCAGCACATCCGGAGTGATGCCCACGCCGGCCGCCACTTTCAGCCCTTCCGCCTTGACTTTGGCAACCTCTGCCGCCTGCTGCTCCGCGCCCATATTCTTGTGGATGACGCCGATGCCGCCCGCCTTTGCCATCGCCACGGCCATATCGGCCTCTGTTACGGTGTCCATGGCGGCGGAAGCGAAGGGGATGTCCAGCGGAATGTGGCGGGAAAACTTGCCTTTCAGCGACACCTCCCGCGGGAGGACTTCTGAATAGGCGGGGACAAGAAGGACGTCATCGAAGGTGATGCCTTCCTGAAAAATGCGGTCACGAAGGGGCATGGGCTTTGTTTTTGCAAATTTAGCGATATTTTCCTTATCTTTGTGCAGTATGAAAAGACTTTTTTGCATCATCCTTGGGGCGTTCATCGGCCTTGCCGCCGGTGCCCAGACCCGCACCTATACGGACAACGCAACCGGCACCTTCATCTTCGGACTGGAGAACTATTTCTATGGACGGGCCGGCAGTCTGGAAATCGAGGCCAACGGGAAACCCTTCCAGGTTAATGTGGACAACGGAAGCGTAAGCGTAAACGGCTCATCCCTGGAAGGCGGGCAAGGAGAAGTGGTGGTGGGAACCCACGACTTCACCGGCAACCATGTCCCGGAACTGGTGGTTGCCCGCCGCAACAACGGGATGGTGTGCCTCACGCTCTATAAACTCTCCGGCAGCAGCTGGGTTCCCCTCGGCTCCACGGACCCCGTGTCCGGCAAAGAGTTGCGCGTCTTCCGCCAGGTGGTCTCCGTCCGCAGCGGCGACACCCTCCACTCCTGGACCTGGCACGGCAGTAAGTTCGACTATAAGAGTAATAAGTAATTACCCTTCGGTAACGTGAATCAGTGATTTCACCGGCGCGATGTCTTCCAGGCGCTGCCGGCCGGGGAGGTCGTCGATCTCTACCAGGAATACAAAGTCCTTCACCTTTACCTTATATTCTTTCCCGCCGATGACCACCTTCTGGGCGTTGAGACCCTGAGCCAGACCCTTGGCGGTGCCGCCGGTGGCCAGGATGTCATCGAAGAAGGAGATTTCCACCGTGTCACCCGTGGGCTGGCTGGCGGCCAGGTCCGAATTCCGGAAATAGACGTGGTCCGGGCCGTATTCCTTCATGATCTCCACCTGAATCAGGTCCCCTTCCGAGAAGGGGAGCTTGCCCTTTTTCCGCAGCGGAATCACATTCCGGATGTGGTTCTGGGCGTAGAGCATGGGGGCGGCGAAGAGGAAGCCGCGGGCTTCCGGAGCCGCCACGTTGGGCGCGGCGCAGAGAGCGGTGAGGTCATCCGTCAGGCTCTTGAACAGGGCCTTGTCCTGGAGGAAGGGAATAATGTCCACGAAGTTGACTCCCTTGATGGGGAAGTCCGGATAGAATTTGATGAATTGTTTGTAGTCCATAGGTTCCTATTCTATGTTACTGGTATCGATAAGCCTGTTTAAAAGGGCGTAAACCGTAAGGCCGGCGACACTCTTGATGCCGGTCTTGCGGGTAATGTTCTTGCGATGGGTGATGACGGTGTTCACGGAGATGCTGCACTTGTCGGCTATCTCCTTGTTCTGCATGCCCTTGGCCACGCACACCAGGATTTCCTTCTCCCGGTCGCTGAGTTCTTCGGCCGATGCTTCCTTCGGGGAGCCCACGCGCTCCTCCAACTGCGTGGCGGCGGGGATCAGTACTTCGTCTTCGATGAAGGTGTGCTTCTTCAGGTCCATCTCCAGGGCAAGCAGGCAGTAGAGCACCTGGTCGGCGTCCTCCCGTCGGCACTCCCGGGGCATATACTTCATGATGAGGTTCTTCAGGTCGTCCAGCTTTTCCTGTACGTTGGAGTGGTTCTGCTCATACTCGCCGATGGAATACTGCCCGCAGCGTTCCCCGGAAAGCATCGCCTCCACATAGGGGAAGACGATGTTCTCTTCATAGGCGAAGTGGACGGAAAGTTCCTCCTTGTACTGCTGGAAGAACTGCCAGATGGTTTCCCGCTGGGGCGGTAGGCAGGGTTTGGTGAGCTGCTCCAGGGCATCGGCCAGCTGGGGCACCATTACATCCATGTAGTAGCGGTGACTCTTCCGCAGGAAGTTCAGGATGTCCTGCAGACGGTCTTTTTCGATGCTCAGTTCGGCCCTTCCCATCCTTTAGAAGAGATAGCCGAAGCCCAACTTGAAGTTGTAGCGGTTGTATTTCGTATTCTCCTGATCTCCCTTGTAGAGGTTCAGCATGCCGTAGTCGAAGCCCAGGGTCACGCGGAGTGTCTCGTTCAGATCGGCCCCTAAACCGCCGCCCAGGTAGATGTTGAAGGGGGAATAGTCGGCCTCTTTGTAGTTGTCGATGACACCGTCACTGGCGATGATGCCAAGGAGGGGTACGGCGATGGTGCTGTCCACCTTATACTTGGAGGAGATGCCGTACTGGAAGGTGGGGCCGCCGTATACGAACAGATCTGCGTGTCCCATCTCAATCCCATAACTAAGGTACACGGGCAGGTTGATGGCCACCTCCGTAAAGATGGACTGCACATTGGCGATGCCGGCGAAAGTCGCGTTGGCCTTGGCGGAGAGCACGCTCAAATACAGTCCAGGGGTGAGCTTCAGATCATCGCCGACGATGGGGATGTCGAAGCCGGCTCCCATATAAAGGCCGTTGGAAACCTCATTATCCTCTGCGTTTCCCTTGTATGTGCTGGTCAAAGTGGAATACAGGTAACCGGCGCCTGCGGAAAGCTGTGCAAAAGCGTCCGTTGCCATCAGAAGCATGGCGGCACTTAAAACGACGGTAAAAATCCTTTTCATAATCTGGTCATTTTTGGATACACAAAGTTACTACTTTTTGGAACATTTTCGGCAAATATCGGTATCTTTGTGCCGTATGAGCCGCATCCTTCTGCACGCCTGCTGCGCCCCCTGTTCCGGGGCCATCGTCGAGTACCTGGTCCAGCAGGGTATCCGGCCCGTCATCTTTTACTCGAATTCCAACATCGTCCCGCCGGAAGAATACGACCTGCGGCGGAATGAATGTGTGCGCTACGCTTTGAAATGGGGCCTGGAGATAGTCTCCGACGAATACGACCACGCCGCCTGGGGTGCCTGCATCCAGGGGCTGGAGAACGAGCCCGAGCGCGGCGGCCGATGCCTGGAGTGCTTCAAGTTCCGTCTCCTGCGGGCGGCGCAGTATGCCTCCGAACACGGCTTCGACACCCTCACCACCACCCTGGCCTCCTCCCGCTGGAAGAGCCTGGAGCAGGTGAACGAGGCGGGCCGATGGGCCTGTTCGCAGGTCCCGGGCGTTGAGTGGTGGGACCGCAACTGGCGCAAAGGCGGCCTCCAGGAGCGCCGGAATCAAATCATCAAGGAGGAAAATTTCTACAACCAGCTCTACTGCGGCTGCGAGTTTTCTCAGCGGGACTAAACCGGCCAGAGCAACAACCCAATCCGGTAGGCGGCGAAGGCGCAGAGCCAGGCCACCAGGATGGTATAAAGACACAGGAGAATGGCCCAGCGCCAGGATCCTGTTTCGTTTTTAATGGCGACGAAGGTGGCGATGCAGGGGAAGTACAGCAGCACGAAGACCATGTAGGCCAGGGCGGCGACAATGGGGATGGAGGCTTTCAGCGCGCTCTGCAGGGCGGTGTCGTTTTCATCGGCCTCCGCGGCCTCATCCTCGCCGGAGGAATACATTACCCCCAGGGAACTGATGACCAGTTCCTTGGCGCCGATGCCGGTCAGAAGGCCCACGTCCATCTTCCAGTTGAAACCCAGTGGTGCCATGGCAGGCTCCACCGCCTTGCCGATGCCGCCGATGATGGAATGTTCCTGCTGGTAGGCTTTCGTGGCGCCTTCGTGCCGCGGGAAATACCCCAGCGCCCAGATAGCCACGGAGAAGATAAGGATGGTGGTGGCCATTTTCTCCAGGTATTGCCGTCCCTTCTCCCAGGTGTGCAGGCCGATGGCCTTGGCAGTGGGCACCCGGTAAGGCGGCAGCTCCATCACGAAGGGAAGGTCGTCGTCCTTGACGAAGCGCCCGATCAGCAGGGCCGACAGGATGGCCAGCACAATGCCCAGCAGGTAAATCCCCAGCAGGGCCGTGGCCGGATGGGCAGGGAAGAACGCTCCCGCAAAGAGCACGAAGATGGGAAGCCGCCCTGCGCAGGACATGAACGGGATGATGGCGATGGTGACCAGCCGGCTCTTGCGGCTCTCGATGGCGCGCGTTGCCATAATGGCCGGTACGTTGCAGCCGAAGCCCATCACCATGGGGATGAAACTCTTCCCGTGCAGGCCGATGCGGTGCATCAGTTTATCCACGATGAAAGCCGCGCGGGCCATATAGCCGCTGTCCTCCATCAGGGAAATGAAGAAATAGAGAATGAGGATGTTCGGCAGGAACACCAGCACGCTTCCTACGCCGGCAATGACGCCGTCCACCAGCAGGTCCTTCAGCCAGCCGCCCGGCAGAGAGGCGCCCACCTTGTCGCCCAACCAGCTTATGCCCGCGTCTATCCAGTCCATCGGATACTGGCCGATGGTAAAGGTTGCCCAGAATACAAACCACAGTAACAAAAGGAAGATGGGGAACGCGAGCCACTGGTTGGTGACAAGGGCGTCGATTTTATCGGTGAGCGTACGGCGGGGTTTCTCCGCCTGGTAACGCTGGTAGGTCTCGGCCAGGGCGCCTTGGATGAAGGCGTATTTGGCATCCACGATGGCGCTCTCCGGACTGCAGTCCAGGATTTTCCGGATGCGGTTTTTTTCATCGGCCCGGGCATTTCTGATATCCTGGATGTTGGGCATTTTATCCAGCAGGGCCTCCACATCCTTATCTTCCTCCAGATACTTGATGGTCAGATAACGCGTGGAATAGGTGGCCTTCAACTGCTCGTTGTTTGCAATGAACGGCTGCACCCGGCGGATGCTCTTTTCTATTTCCTGGCCGTGGTTGATATGGATATGGCGGGAGAGTTTTTCGTCGGCCTGTTCGTAGACCTTGATGACCGTGTCGAAGAGCGCGTTGATGCCCTCCCCGCTGCGGCTCACCGTGGGGCAGACGGGCATACCCAGCAGATAGCCCAGCTGCCGGGTGTCCAGTTTGTCGCCCTTATGACGGAGTTCGTCGTACATGTTGAGGGCCATCACCACCCGCAGGTTCATGTCGATGAGCTGGGTGGTCAGGTACAGGTTCCGCTCGATGTTGGAGGCGTCCACCACATTGATGACTACATCCGGATGCGTTTCCAGCAGGTTTTTCCGGACGTAGAGTTCCTCCGGGGAATAGGCGCTCAGGGAATAGGTTCCCGGCAGGTCCACCAGGGTGATGTCGTAGCCGTTATGGGTGAAATGGCCCTCTTTTGCATCCACCGTTACGCCGGAATAGTTACCCACGTGCTCGCGGGCGCCGGAGGCCACGTTAAAAAGGGAGGTCTTGCCGCAGTTGGGGTTCCCCACCAGGGCCACGCGGATGCTGTGATGCCGCTCATCGGCCACGTGCTCCAACGCTTTTTCCAGCCGGGCCGTCTCTTCCAGGTCGGCCGGCAGTGCCTGCAGATGCTCATCGCTCACCAGGGCCTCGCGGGCTTCGGCCTCCGTCACCACTTCTATTTGACGGGCTTCCTCCCGCCGCAGCGACACTTTATAGCCGATGATTTCGTATTCGATGGGATCCTTCAGCGGCGCATTCAGCACCACACGGACTTCTTTTCCTTTGATAAAGCCCATCTCGATGAGCCGTTTACGGAAACTGCCGTGACCGTGCACGCGCACAATCACCGCTTTCTCCCCGGTGGCTACCTCCGACAGATTCATACTTCACGGATTACTGCCGCAAAGGTACGGTGATTCCCGGGCGCGGGCAATCCCCAATTATTGGGATTTTTCTGTCTAAAGCACAGAATCGGGCATATAGGGCCAAAAATGTGCTTTAGAGGGGGTCTGAGAGTGGGGGTAAAGCACAGAATCGTTGGTTAAAGGCCGAAAGTGTGCTTTAGTGGATGCTGGGGGAAGGGATGGGCCGGAGCGAATGGGCGGAGACTCGCCCTTCCCCCACTCCCAAACGCCCGTGGTGGTAACTATTTCATAATGAGCAACTAACGCAAAATCGATAGCACCGAAAAGTACCATCGATTTTGCATTTTGCGCTGTGAATCAGCGAGTTACAACCACGCGGTGAACGCAGGGATGGGACACGCGCGGCGGGCGTTTACAGATTCGCGTTCTCCTTCTTCCAGTCCGCGACGGCGGGGACGATGCCCAGGGCGATGATTTCGTCGCGCATCTTCACCAGATGTTCGTAGGAGGCATCCAGGGCGGCCATTTCTTCGGCCGTGCCCTTGGGAGCGCTGTAGTGGCAACCCGTGGCGTCGATTACGGTGGGCATGGCCATCATCACGTTCTTGTACTTGCCTTCGTTCACATAGGTGCCGGCGGGCCAGGTGAACTTTTCACCGCCCATGGAGGCTTCGATCATCTTCACGGCCTGGTACGCGGGGCTCTGGAAGGAGCTGCGGCCACGCAGTTTGATGATGTTGGAACCACCCTGGATGGTGTTGTGCTTGATTTCTTCCCAGCGTTCCGGGGAGAGCTCCATCTCTGCGAGGGGCTTGCCGTCAATCTTCACCTGGGAGGCGAAAACGGCCATGGCCTCACCGTGACCGCCGTAAGTGTGGGCGCCGGTGACGGTGCACTGCTGCACGCCGAACTCGTGGGCCAGGGCTTCCTGCAGACGGGTGCTGTCCAGGGCGGCCAGCGAGGTGAGCTGCTCGGGTTTCAGACCGGAGTGGATGAGGGCGGTGAGCGCGGTTACATCGGCCGGGTTGAAGATGACCACCACGTGCTTGACGTCCGGGCAGTACTTCTTGATGTTGTCGCCGAATTCGGCCGCGATCTGGCAGTTGCCCTTGAGGAGGTCCTCACGGGTCATCCCTTCCTTACGGGGCGCACCGCCGCTGGAGATGATGTACTTGGCGCCGGTGAAGGCGACCTCCGGGTCGATGGTGGCGGTGAGATTCACGCCGGGGAAGGCGCAGTGGTCCATTTCCGCCAGGACACCCTGGAGACCGGGCTCGAAGATGTCGTACAGGCAGATGTTGGGGGTGAGACCCAGCAGGGCCGCGGTCTGGACCATGTTGGAGCCGATCATACCGGCAGCGCCGACAATGACCAGTTTTTCATCAGTAAGGAATTTCATAGCAAATATGTATTGATTTCATTTTCAGGTCCACAAAGATACGGATTTTCCCGCAAAAGTTTTGTTGCAATTGTAAAAAATGCGTTATCTTTGCAGGGTAAAATTGTAACAAGCAGTATGGAGCCTCCCAGTCAGGTCAAATCCAATTCATTAGCGGTCGTCGGTTCAGACGACCCTCTGTCGCGATATTACCCTGAAAATAACTGAGAAACACCCGGAGCCGGCAAGGCCCCCGGGCGTCCGTACATTGCTGTTCGAAGAACTTTATAATGGCACTTTATTTAAAGAAGGAACTTGAAAACGAAGCCACCATCGGCGTGTGGCAAATCACGGAAACGGAGGAGGAGCTGAAAGCCCTCAGCGCCACCCCCGCGGACGAAATGGAGGAAATCTCCTTCATCGGCAGCGAGTCCATGCGCAAGCAGCGCCTGGCCGTGCGTGCGCTCCTGAACGCGCTGTTCGAAGAAAAAGTATACCTGAGTCATCACGATAACGGAAAGCCCTACCTGGAGAACAACCCGGTAAACATTTCCATCACCCATACGGAAAAATACGTAGCCGTGATCCTGCACGAAGAACAGGACTGCGGCATTGACATCGAGTCTCTGGACCGGGACTTCTCCGCCGTGGAGAAGAAGGCCCTGAGCGAGGACGAAATCGAAGACCTGGAGGACGAAAAACGCAACGAGCAACTGGCCATCTACTGGTGCGCCAAGGAAGCCATTTTCAAACTCCTGAGCCGCTACAACGTGGATTTCGCCGAGCAGATTGAGGTGGAGCGCTTCCGCCCCCGCGGCGAAGGCGAACTGGAGGCCACCTTCATCGACAAGAACGAAGACGAAGAAGAGTTCGACCTTGAGTACATGACCTTCGACCGCCACGTGCTGGTCTGGGTCGTGGGAGACTAAGAATCAACGGATTACAAAAGACTGTCGGCACTGAATTTGCTGGCAGTTTTTTTATTATCTTTGCAGAAACACCCGTACTTATGAAAAACCTCCGACATATCCTCCCGGCCCTCCTGGTCATCTTCACCGGCGGCTTATACGCCAACGCCCAGACGGCGGACAAATGGGCCGACCAGGAAGTGCTGCGCTGCGCGTTGAAATCGGCCGACGCCAACCAGGACGGCGTCCTTTCCGCGGAAGAGGCCGATGCCCTCACCACCCTCAATCTCACCGTCTACCGGATCCACGTGTTCACGGTGAAGAGCTACGAAGACCTCAAACGCTTCCCGCACCTGAAGAAAGTATGGCTGGGAGACAGCGCCCTGGAAACCGTGGACCTTTCCTATAACCAGGAACTGGAGTTTGTCTGCATCCAGAGCGATGAACTGAAAACCCTCATCCTGCCCGTAGGCTGCACCCCGCAGATCGCCTATCCCGTTCATCCCGGAGAGGTGACCATCAAACGGGTGATCGGCCCCAACGACCCCAATGCCATCTGGCACCAGTAAGCCATGAAAAAACTGCTGATACTGCTCATCACGACGCTGGCCCTGAGCTGCAGCACGGCGTCGCAGTTCTCCGCGGAAAGTGACAATATGCGGAAGGCGCGTATCGCCACGCAAGAGTTTATCGATGCCCGGGACAAGCAGGCCGATGAAGACTCGAAGAAGAAGGGCCATTTCCTCACGGTGATTCTGGTAATCTCGCTGATCGGCATCGCAGGCGCCATTACCCTCCTGATAAAAAAAGACAAGAACAATGAAAAGGACACTTAGTGTTCTCCTGCTGACCTTCGGCATTGCCTGGGCCGCCGGAGCGCAGGAGATCAACGCCCAAATAGGCTTTTTCTACCAGACGGGGAAATACTCCACCGGGGAAACGCCGGTCAAGGACACCTTCCTTGGAGCCTCCGTCCTGGTTCAGTTCGAACCGTTCTTCCCCGAATCCCTGTTCCTGACCACCGGCCTGGACGCCTCGCTGGGCCTGAGCAAGGACGGGAACGTGCCGGACTACCGCCTGGAGGTTCCCCTCAGGCTCACCTGGCTCTACGAACCTTCGCCGGAATTCGCCATCGGCCCGTATGCGGGTGTGTACGGTGTTTGGAATCTGATGGTGGTTCCGGACGATGAGACGGCGTACAATACGCTCCAGGGCGGATTCACCGCGGGGCTGGACATCCAGTTCGGAGCGCTTGATATCTACGGCGGCTATTGGCGGGACTTCCTTCCTTTCCGAAAGGGCGGCAGTCCTTTCAGCGGTTGGCGCGTAACACTGGCCATGTACATATAAGAACGCTATGAAACGCATTATACTCATCCTGGCGGCCGTTTTCGCCACCCTTTCCCTAGCCGCGCAAATCCCACCCGTCCCCGAAGCCAAGATTGTGGCCGTTTACTGCCGCCACTGCGGCCTCATAAACCTCGAAAAGGGAGAAACGCACCGCAGCGACTGCCCTTACGTAAACGGAGGCGACGAGTCTTCTTCCGGCAGTTCCTCCTACGGCAGCGGCCGATTGTCCTATGGGGAGCGTCACGAAGCCGCGTGGGAGGCCAGAAAGGCTGCGAAAGAGGCCAGGAAGGCTGAAAGAGAAGCCAGGAAAGCCGCCCGAAACGCTGAGAAATACGCCCGTGCAAAGAAAGTGAAGCTGAAGGATTACCAGCCGATGGCCGGGAAGACCGTGGTGGCCCCTAAAGGCGCCACCGATAACACCCAGGTCATCGCGAAATACGACCGTCAGGGCGTCCCCACTTACGGTCTCAAGGACAAGTCCGGCAAGTGGGTCAAGAAACCCCAGTACCAGGCCATCACCATCGTGGGCCCCGCCGCGGCCGCCTATAAGAAAAAGGGCAAGGCCGGCCTGCTGGACCCCAACACCGGAGAGCCCCTCCTGGCCGGGGATTATGACCAGTACCAGGCCTTCTACTACCCTGACAACGCGCGGAACACCATGGTCGCCCTGGGCCGTCACGGCGCAGACGGCAACACGGAATGGCACCTGATGAAGGCCGATGAAAACGGCGACTACGTGGACGCGCTGGTATGCTCGTCGGCCGAATTCTTCGAAGACGGCACCGGCCGAAAGATCGCCTACCGGCGGGCCGACACGCAGAAGGTGGGCCTCGCGGACGAAAAGGGCGGCGAGATCCTCCCGCCCGTTTTCGACGGCCTGAAATACCTGGACTACTCCGTGGACGGCGCCTCCTACTACCAGGCCCGGATGGTGCAGGCCGATGGCAAGTCGGCCCTGGGCGTGATCGACGATTCAGGCCGGATGGTAATTCCCTGCACCTACGATAAGGTTGACGCCAAAACCTGGGGCAAATACGGCATCAAGGTGGAGAAAGACGGGAAGGAAGGGGTGTACGACATCAACGGGAACCAGCTATTCCCGGCCAGTTTCGAAAAAATGGAACTGGACCATTTCTGGGACGGGATCCGGCACAGGGCCTATTTCCGCGGCTTCGTCACACAGCCCGACGGCACCCGCCGCAGCGCCCTGTTCGACACCCGCGGCAACCAGCTCACGGACTTCGGCGAAGAAAGCGCCGTGGACTATTTCCAAATCAAGGACCGCGCAGCCGAACTGGAAGAATACAGAATCTATTAGCCCATGAAACGTATCCTGACCATATTCCTGCTGGCCCTGGCGCTCCCGCTGGGGGCCCAGAACATCCAGAAAACAATGACCGGAACCCCCGCCGCCAGCGCTGAGGCGCCGAAATGGACTCCCGGACAGACCCGCTATTTCAATATGCTCCCCGGCGGCCAGCGCGGAAACGTGGCGGTGGTCCAAAAGGACGGACTCCCGGGCCTTTGGAACAACAAAACCGGCCAGTGGCAACTGACGCCCGGCGAAATATGGGAGGTCTATTTCGCATACAACGAACTCCTGGTCTACACGGACAAGAACGGACGGAGCGGATATGCCTTCATCCAGCCCGATTTCGAGGAGATGGGGGATATTTCGATGCGGCTCCGCTTCCCGCTGGACGGATTCCGCTGTTATCCCAACCGCGAAAATCCGCAGTTCCTCTGCGCGCGAATGGAGAAGCGGTGGGCGGTGCTGGGGGCCGACGGTTTCCTGCTCCCGGCCTGCTGGAGATCCCCAAAAGAAGCCGTCGAATACCTGCAGAAAAACCATCGCAAACCCGCCGATGAAGGCGATGCGGAATACATTATGCGCTCCTTTATGAACTGGGGCACCACGGATCTGCACATCTCAGCCATCGGCCGGGAACCCGGAAAAAGGGGAGCACTTATCTCCTTGGAAGAAACGCCCACCGCCGGACCGTATTACGTGGAAACGCCCGCGGACTTCGCGAGCATCGAATGCCTATACAGCGCCTTCAGCGTGGTGGACGGCCAACTTGTCCTGAACAACGCCGTATTCATCGTCAATGATACGGATCCGGTCCGCTACGACGACTATATGGAGGCGCCCGTCATTCCTCTCAACCAGGTTACGCTCTACGCATCCCGTTATCCGGCCGCCCACGGAAGCGACGGCGGCCTGTTCTTCGGCTCCGCCTCCAACGGCTGCTACGGCCTCCACCTCCGCAAAGACGGGACCTTCAAGTTCGGGAGTGTGCAACTGCACTTTGATTTCAGCAATCAGACCTACCAGCTGTACAGTCACCCGGAATGGTATGTGAACGAGTGGAACCTACCGGTGGAAATGACCTTCCACGAATTCCTGTTCGGCTACCAGATTACGGAATACATCGCTCACCCGGACGACTACGACAACGACGCCACCATCCAGAAGGCCAGGACCATCTATCTGAAGAGCAGCGGCTACGCATTCACCCGGCGCTACCCGATGAAGGCCGAAGGCTACGACGCGGAAAAAGGCGGCCTGAAGATGGTCTTCGCGGAAGATGCCTGCCCGCCCGTCTACATCCCCATGACGGCCGCCCAGGCCAAGGCCCTGCTCGCTTCCGTGAAAAAATATGGGGAGGACGAACACGTGTGGTACTACACCCGCGGCCTGGACAGGAACGGTTACGACATAGCCATCGAGGCCGGTGTGGGCTACAGCGGTGGACAAGTGTTCCGATATAAAGCGGAAGATTAATCCTTCAGCCAGTTTTCCGGATTCTGGGGCGCGTCCATCTTCCACAGTTCGAAATGGAAGATGTCCTCCCCGCCGATGGTGTCCACCGTACCCAGAACCTGACCGGTAGTGACCTTTTCGCCCGCCTTTACGGTGATACCCTTAAGGCGGCAGTACAGCGTGAAGTAGGCGCCGTGGCTGACCAGCACGCACTGGTTGAATCCCGGCACCACCACCACCTGGGTCACCTTCCCGTTGAAGACGGCTTTTGCCTTTGCCCCGCGGGCAACGGATATGGTGACGCCCTTGTTCTCCGGCATTTCCACGTTGGTATAGACGGGGTGGTTGTGTTTGCCGAAGGATTCTATGACAGTGCCTTCCACCGGCCAGGGCAGACGGCCCTTGTTGGCGGCGAATTCGTTGGAGAGCTTTGTGTCGATGGCCGTGGAGGTGCTTTTGCCCTTCTTTTTCCCGGATCCCTTCTTGGCCTCTTTCCGGATCAGTTCCTCAATCTTTTTGTTCAAGGCCTCCTTCTGCCGGTTTTTCTCCTTCAGCTGCTGCTCATATTTCTGCTGGTCCTGGTTCAGCTGGGCTATCAGATGGTTGGCGTCCGACTCCTCCTTCTTGAGCTGGTTCCGCTCCCCATTGACCTTCAAGCGCATGGCTTCCGACTCCTTGCGGAGTTCGTGCAGCCTTTCCTTTTCCGCTTCCACCTGCGCCGCCGTCTCCCGGATCTGCAGGGCCTGGCTGTTCAACTGGGCGCTCATTTCCCGCAGGTATCCGGCCCGACGAAGTCCCTGGCCGACGGATTCACTGGCCAGGATGTACATATACCAAAGACGGCTATCCCGGCTCTTATAGGCTCCCCGGACGAGGCGTTTATAATAGAGGGTGAGGGTATCGTGCCGCGCCTGCAACTGCATCAGTTTGCTCTGGCAGCGGCCGATGGAATCGTTCAGGATGAGAATGGTCTGGTCGCAGCCGGCAATGAGCTTTTCCCGTGCCACAATCTTCCCCTGCAGGAGTTTGAGGTTGTTCAGGGTGGCGTCCTTGTTCTTGGCGTTCTGAGCCAGGTTGCGGTTCAGCGCGGCGATGTCTTTCTCCAACTGCGCCTGCTGGTTCTTGAGTTTCTGCAGGTTGTTCTGGGCCGATGCCGACAGGCACCACCCCATTAGCAGCAGGCATATGACAGCCAGTTTTCTCATAATTTTTTGGCCATGTTGCGGTAAACGGCGGCTGTGTCGTGGTCTCCCAGTGCTTCCAGCACCGCCACGTAATGCTCCAGGACTTCCACGCTATCTTTGCCGCCATAGAGCATCGCATGCTTGAAAATGGATTTGGCTTCCAGGTCTTTCCCCATCAGGTGAAGGATCCATCCGAAGGTATCCAGGAAAGTGGCATTGTCCGGTTCCGCTTCCACGGTCTTTTTGGACATGGTATAGGCCTTCTTCAGCTTTTTGCCCGTCAGCGACAGGTAATAGGCGTAATTGTTCAGCACGTGCGTGTCGTTCGGGTCCAGCTTCAGGGCCTTGTCGTAGGCCTTGAAGGCTCCTTTGTCGTCCCCCTTTTCATGTTTGGCATCTCCCATTATGCCCAGGGCGTCCCGGCACAGATCCTTCTCTTCGGGATAATTGGTAAGGATCCACTGGCAGTTGCCGATGACGGCGTCGTAGTCTTCCAGCTGGAAGTTGGCCGCGTTGGCGTAGTTCAGGAAAGCAATCTCCCGGAAGCGGTTGAATGCATCGAGGGAGCGGTCCCGGAGTTCCTCCCAATTTCCCAGCAAGGCCAGATACTGGATGTAAGTGACCGTCTGGCCGAGGCTCTCGGGATGGGCTTCCGCCGAGGCGCGCAGCCATCGGCCCGCCTCTTCCTGACGTCCCGTCGAATAATAATAGGTAGCTGCGGCGGAAAGGACGGACGTATCTGCGGGATGCGTCTCTCCGGCCAGATCCACCAGATGGTCAAAACCCTCGCGATGCAACTGAAGAATCTTCGGGTCTATTCCGCGGGTGAGGTTGCCGATGTACATACCCTTGGTTTGCGCGGGAATGTCCTGCGAGGTAACGAACGGTTCCAGCGTACGGAAATAATCCGGATAACGGCGCTGATGGCGGTAGACCTCGGCCAGGCCCAGCAGGGCGGGCGCATAGGTGCCGTCCAGCGACAGCGCCTCTTCGTAGCGCGCCTGCGCCAGGGAGTCGGCGAATTCGGACAGATAATAATCTCCCGTGATGGACAAGATGGGAGAAGAAGAGTATTCGCGGTTGAAACGTTCCAGCACCTCCACGCCTTCCTCCTGACGTCCCATTGCAGAGAGAACGTCGTATTGGGTGCGCACCAGTTCCTCCGACGTCCCGTGCAGTTTTTCAATTTCCTGAAGGGCGGCCAGCGCCTTGTTGTATTCTCCCTGGTGCAGATAGATCTCCAACAGTTCCAGAACCGTGTCGCTCTTGCCGGGGAAATCCTTTACCAGTTGTTCATAGATTGCACTGGCGTCCTCCGTACTCCCGCGAAGGAGATAAACGCGGCCCAGTGTCCGGCGGTACCAGAAATTGCCGCCGTCAAGGGCCACGGCCTTCTTCAGGGCTTCCTCTGCCTTGTCCGGCTGCTGAAGGGCGATTTCCGTAAGCGCCAGATAGTACCATACGGCATCATCCTCCGGTGCCGCGGCCGAGAGCGTCCCCAGCAGCTGACGGGCCTGTTTGTACTGGCCGTTGCTGTAAAGCTTTACGGCGTCCACCAGATTCGCCTCCACTTCCTGTGCGGAAGCGGAAAAGAGGGAGACAAAAAGCAGAATACCGGCCAGCAGTAATTTTTTCACAATTACAAAAGTAATTATTTTCACCCAGAAAGAAACAAAAAACGCGCCGATGTTGAAAACTTTCGCCGGGGGAAACAAAACGGTTTCCCGCATGGGAACCATCAGCCCCAAAAACGCGTGAGAAAGCTTATATATCACCGAATTAACAGCGTACAAGGCCGATTTGTTGATAACTTTTTTTGGAAAAATTGTGGGAAAGTCGGCCTTTTCAATATAACTTTGTCCACCGAGGAACCTCCCCCCCTTCCTCAAAAACCAACACTGAAACAACTGCCCTATGGTAAAGCACGTACTCAAGCGCGACGGACGCCGCGTGGACTTTAACAATCAAAAGATTGTCGCCGCCATCCTCAAAGCGATGGACGTAACTGATAACGGTGAAGACATTGTCCTTGCCGCCCAGATCGCCCATACCATCTCCCAGATGGACAAGGAGGAGATGACGGTGGAGGAAATTCAGGACGTGGTGGAAAACCACCTGATGAACAGCCCCCGCCAGGAGGTTGCCAAAGAGTACATCCGTTACCGCAACAAGAGAAATATCGCCCGAAAGGCCCGGACCAACGAAATCTTTGAAACCATCATCGACGCCCAGGCCAACGACATCACGCGTGAGAACGCGAACATGAATGCCGATACACCCGCGGGTATGATGATGAAGTTCGCCTCCGAAGCCACCAAGAGCTATGTGGACGAGTGCCTGCTGAGCGACCCCGTGCGCGAAGCCGTGGCCGGCAACTATATCCATATCCACGATAAGGATTATTATCCCACCAAGAGTCTCACCTGCATCCAGCACCCGCTGGACAAGATTCTCCAGTACGGTCTCAAGGCAGGTCACGGGGAGTCCCGTCCCGCCAAACGCATCGAGACCGCCAGCGTGCTGGCCTGCATCTCCATGGAAACCGTCCAGAACGAAATGCACGGCGGCCAGGCCATCCCCGCCTTCGACTTCTATCTGGCCCCCTACGTGCGCAAGACCTATGAGGAGGAAATCGACAAGGTGAGCGAGTTTGAGAACGAGGACTATTCCTTCCTCAAGGAAGCGAAGTTCGACGATTATCTCAAGCGTGACCTCACGGGCCTCCAGGGCAAGGAGCGCGCCCAGCAGCACGCCATCAACCAGACCGTGGGACGCGTGCACCAGGCGATGGAAGCGTTCGTCCACAATATGAACACCATCCACAGCCGTGGCGGCAACCAGGTGGTCTTCTCTTCCATCAACTACGGCACGGATACATCGGCCGAAGGTCGCTGCATCATCCGCGAAATCCTGAACACCACCTATGAGGGCGTGGGCAACGGTTCCACCGCCATCTTCCCCATCCAGATCTGGAAGAAAAAGCGCGGTGTGAGCTATCTCCCCGAGGATCCGAACTATGACCTTTACAAGTTCGCCTGCAAGGTGAGCGCCCGTCGTTTCTTCCCCAACTTCCTGAACCTGGACGCCAGCTACAACCAGGACGACGCCTGGAAGTCCGACGACCCCAAGCGCTATGAGCACGAAGTGGCCACGATGGGCTGCCGCACACGCGTTTACGGCAATAAGTTCGGCCCGAAGACTTCCATCGGCCGCGGCAACCTGAGCTTCACCACCATCAATATCGTGAAACTGGCCATCGAGGCCGCCAACGAGTCC
>JAFZKT010000087.1 GCA_017553545.1 Bacteroidales bacterium
GGCCCGCGAAATGTTCCCCACGCAGGGGGCTTTGCATCGGCCGATGTGAAAGTCCAGGCAGGGACGGACCTTCCCGCGCAGGATGGCCTCCGAGGTGATTCTGAACTTGCAGGAGCGCAGCGGGTACATCTCCCGGAAGAAATCCACCAGGCCGCGGGCGTGGAGGGCGCTGCTGTACGGACCGAAGTAACGGTTCCCCTTCTCCACACGCCGGGTAATAAAGACGCGGGGGAATTCCTCGCCGGTGACGCAGATCCAGGGATAGGTCTTCGAATCCTTGAGGAGGATGTTGTACTTGGGCTTATACTGCTTGATGAGGTTGTTTTCCAGCAGGAGGGCGTCGGCCTCGCTGTCCACCACGGAGAACTGGGCGTCGGCGATCTTGCTCACCAGGATGCGGGTTTTGGCGTTCAGGCGTTCCGGCGGCACAAAATACTGCGCCACGCGCTTGTGAAGGTCCTTGGCCTTGCCCACATAAATAACCCTTCCCTCGGCGTCGTAATAACGGTAGACGCCGGGGGAATGGGGAAAAAGGGCTATTTTTTCTCTAACGTCCAAGGGCTTCGGATACTGCTTTCCGAATATCGGATCCGTGAAGGTCCCGCTTCAGCAGGGTCCCGTCCGGGCCGAAGAGCATAATCTGCGGAATTTTGTCGAAATTATACAGGGAGCCCGGGACACCGCCGGCACCGACAATCTGGGGCCAGGGAATCTGCTCTTCCTGCCCGGCCAGAATTGAGGCTTTGGGGTTGTCCCAGACGGCCACGCTCAGGACGTCAAAGTTCTCGCCTTTGAACTCTTCGTACACGGCCTTTACGTTGGCGAGTTCCCTGCGGCAGGGAAGGCACCAGGAAGCCCAGAAGTCCACCAGGATGTATTTGCCCTGGCCCACGTATTCGGAGAACTTCACGCCGCCCGCCTCAAAGTCTTTGAAAGGCTTGGCGGAATTAGAACGTTTAGGGCCGCAGGCAGCCGCCACAAGGACGGCTGCGAGGGCAAGTATGAGGAGTTTTTTCATTACTTCTTATGGTGCCGGCGGGACTTGCTGTTCGCGGAGGAAACCTTGCTGTATTTTGCGTGCCGGGCGGGAGCCGCGGAAACGCTAGATGCAGCCGCATCCGTGTAGATGGTCACGTCGTCCAGATTCAGGCGGAACCAGTCCGTGCAGTTGAAGTGACGGAAGCAGATGGAGACCGTCTGACCGGCAAAGGCAGCAGGAATCTCTATGACATATTCATACCAGTTACCCTGAGCGCGGGGAGCGAAGGGCAGCAGCGGGTGTGCCGGAGCGGCGGTCATCGTCCATTCCATCAGCATCTGGCGGTTGGATGCCACATTGTCGGCAGTTAGATTGGCCGGGTTGGCGGCGGTAATGCCGATACCGAAGTGCTCGGCAGCCCAGTCCTTATCCTGCGCGCACAGCCAGGCGGAGATGTAATTCTTTCCGGAGGACAGCGTCACCATCGGGGTGAAGATGTAGTTGTCGGGGTTAAGGGCACTGCCATTATAAGAAGCGCTTGTCAGAAGTCCGGCGCTCTCGTTACGACCCGGTATAGAGGAGTTACCGACCAACGTGTACCAGTTTTTCCCGTCACCGTCGGCGTCAATGGCGGTCCAGCCGGTGGGAATAGATTCGTTCGCCTGATTATCGAAGTCTTCCATGAAGAGGACACCTTCCGGCAGTACCACGGGTGCCGGATCCTCCACGGTGAGGGCCAGCGAGGCGGTGAAGCCGCCGTCCACCGCGGTGGCGGTAATGGTGGCCGTACCGGGGGCAATGGCCGTCACGTCGCCGATGGGTGAAACTGTTGCCACGGTTGCGTCTGAACTGCTCCAAAGGACACCTGGATCCCAAGCATCTTCGGGGGCAATCTGGGAATAAAGCTCCAGGGCCTTGCCGGTTATGAGCGTGTATTCGGAAAGTGGCTCGAACTCTCCCGAAGAGTTCATCGTGCCAATAACAAGACCGGTAGCGTGCTTCAGCGGAGCCTGAACCGCACGGACGCAGAACCCCAAATAACGGTAGTCATCATAATAATCGATATCGTCGCTGTAGAAGCCAATGCTCCAGGCGATGGTTTCGTCGTACAGATAGCGGGAACTGGTCCAGTATCCGCCGTATTCACCGGGCTGGGTGTACTGATCCGCCGGTTTGCCACCGCCGGTGGGCAGGAAGATGCTTTTACCGTTTTTACCCACCACATTGTAACCCTTCTTGGTGTCATCCCAAGTCCAGGTGCACTCGTTGAGGAGTTCGTCCCATTCATAGGCCGTGGGAATTCTCCACGCTTCACCAAGTTCTGCCGTGGCCACATCGTCGGCTGCCAGAAGGCCGCAATGGCCGTCCGTATAATTGTATTTGGTAAGGGCGGTTTCCGGTCCCCAGGCATAGGTATCCCAGGAGTAACTGGTCTTGGAGGCGATTTCACCCCAGGCGTAATAGTTGCCATAGGCTTCCGCGCTCTGCGCGCCCACGTTTCTGTCGGCCCAGAGAGCTCCGCTGGAAAGGCCCAGATCCACGGCGGTGACGTTGGCCACCGTGACGTGGCAAACGCCCTCTATGCTGCCGCAGCTGGCCTTGATGTCGGCCTCGCCTTCTGCAACGGCGACCACATGACCGGCGTCAGTGACGGTGGCGACTGCGGTGTTGGTGGAGGTCCAGGTGACCTGCGATACGGAAGCATCGGCCGGAAGGACCGTGGCGGTGAGGTCCGCGCTTTCGCCAGGTTTGAGGGAGACTTTCTCCGGCGCCACAGTGACGGAGGTTACCTCAACGAAAGGCGTCACCGTTACGGCGCAGGTGCCTTCCTTGCCGCCACAAGAGGCCTTGATGATGGCAAGACCGGTGGAAACGGCCGTCACTTTACCGTCCGGGCTGACGGTGGCAATGGCATCGTCCGAGGAAGACCAGACGCAGTCCTTTTCCGTGGCGTCTTCGGGGAGAACCGCGGCGGAAAGCTGCTGCTGGAAGGTCTCGATGAGGGTGATTTCACTCGGAGTCACTGTAACGGACTGCACGGGGATGGTCTTCGGACCTTTGTTACAGGCCGTGATGAGAATCAGCGCGGCGGCTGCCAGGAGGATTGTTTTTTTCATATTGTCTGTCAAGTTGTTTTAGAGATGGATGGTGACCTTGGGAAGGAAGTCACGCTGGGTGGCACCGACATCGCTCAAACCACTGTAACTATACCCCTGGACAGAGGCGCTGGCGGCCGTCTGGCCGTACCAATTGCTTGACTTATAGGAACCTGTACTGGTCAGATAGACGCCGATGAGCAGATTCTTACCACCATAGGTATAGGTGGTTGTGAAAGGGATTTCCAGTTTATAATCAGAAATGCTCAGACTGCCTTCATAGACGATGGTGGCGGAATCAGGGCCATAAAAAGCGCTGATGCTGGAATCGTCCACCTCCTTCAGGAAAACCTGGAAGTTGGCACCCCAGTTGACATCCTGCTGACTCGCATAGAACGTCAGGCCGTTAATGGTGCCGTTTTTAACCAAAGTCAGTTCCGTTGCAGGATAAACCATCTCACATTTCAGGTAGGCGTCGGCATAAAATCCATAAATGGGGACATAGCCACTGGTGGTGGTGCCATCATATATGGTATATTCCTGGGGAATCGGAGGAGTTGTGACAGTAATAGGACAACTGGTGGCAAGATTGCTGCCATCCACGGTGGCGGCCTGGATGTTGGCTGTTCCTTCGGCCAGAACGGTCACCTCTCCGAACGCATCCACAACGGCTACGTTTTCATCGGAGCTGGTCCAGAGGAGGCCCTGCTCGGTGGCATTTTTCGGCTCGATGGTGGCGATGAGCTGATGTACCGTACCCGGGATGGTTTCGATGTTATCCTTGTTCAGCGAAATACTGGTTATACCCACGCGGGGGGCATAGACCGGACGGATGGAAGACCCGGGCAGACGGAGGACGGTGGCAACGAAGACATAGTCCGAGTAAAAATATCCCTGCATAGCCGCATTAGGATTATCCCCGCCACGGGTCAACGTCCAATAAGCGCCGATAACGCCGGGTTGGTTGTATTCCGACTCCTCGAAGGGCTTCACACCTGCTGCCGGAAGGAAAATCCCTTTCAAATTGTCACCAAGAACGGTGTATCCTTTCTTACTTTCGTTCCACTGCCAATGACCTTCACTGTAGAGTTCGTACCATTCTTCTGCGGTGGGCATTCTCCAACCCTCGCCGAATTCGGCGGTGGCAGGGTCGTCTTCCGGCTTCAGCGCCGTGAGACCGTCCGCAAAGTTGTATTTGGTGATGTTATCCAGGTCACCCCATTTGTAAGTTCCCCAGTTATATTCGGCCTTGGGCTCCACCTCGCCCCAGGCGAAGTAGGAACCGTAGTCCTCGGGGGATGAAGCGCCCACGTTTCTGTCGCCCCACAGCGTTCCGCTGGGAAGGCCCATATCTACGGCGACAATCTTGACCACCGTCACGTTGCAGGTGCCGATTTTCCCGCCGACCGCGGCGCTGATTACCGCTTCACCGGCGGAGACCGCCGTCACGCGGCCGCTCTTGCTTACCGTGGCTACTGCCTCGTTGTTGGACGACCAGGATACTTCCTGATCCGCCATAGTGAAGGGCTGGATATCCACAGCCAGCACCTTATGCTCGCCGGGATTGAGGGAAACACTGGCCGGAATCACGGTTACGGATTCTACGGCGGGGCCTTTCTTACAGCCCGTGATGGCGACGAGCATCGCTGCCGCCAGAAGGAAAAGAATGCGTTTCATAAGCGTTTGTGAATTCACTACCACGCAAATATACAAATAATTATTTACAATCGGCCGGCAAATTACATTTGCAGCCAACGGGAGAAAAAGCGGCAGATGATGCCACAGGTGTCCATATCTTTCAGGGCCCAGCTGTGCTTGCCGCCCTTTACCTCGTAGAGGAGCACCTCTGTCGCCGGGCCTCCCTCACGGGAGGAACGACCGTTTTTCCACCGGTGGAGCACCACGGGCAAGGATTCCCCGCTAAGCGGCAAAAGGGTCTCCGTCTCTTCCTGAGCGTCACATCCGTTTTCCTTAATCCAGGCTTCAACGGCTTCCGGGACGGCAATATACTCGCCCCAGCCGCCTTCATTCAGCAGGTCGCCTTCCCAGCGGGAGGTTTTGTCGGCCGTGCCGTGGATTTCCATAAAAGGAACGGGCCCGTGGAATTCCCTTTCATCGGCCACCCACTTCATCGTGAGGCCCGCCACGGAGGCGATGGCGCCGAAAAACTGCGGGTATTTCCGGCCGATGATATAGCACATCTCCCCGCCGTTGGACATACCGGTGAGGAAGAGATTGGACTCGTTGAGACCGTATTTCTTCGCCACTGTCTTTGCCAGGAAGCAGATGAAGTCGTCGTCGTCCTGCCGCATCCCCTTTTGGGAGGGATAACCCGCATACCATCCGGTTTTGCCTTCCGGCGCCTTGATGCCCTGGGGCACGCAAACCGCAAAACCGGCCTTGCGGGCGGCTTCCATCATTTCCGGCCTGTAACCCCGGGCCTTTCCGCCGTATCCGTGCAGCAGCATTATTAACGGACGCTGCGGAAGCAGGGTTTCAGGAATATACACATAGTGGGTCCTCCAGGTGCCCTCGTACAATATACTGTCCCGTGCCGGGATTATGTCTTGGGCGCGGGCGGTCTGCACAAACACCAGCGCGCATATTAACAGGATTGCTTTTTTCATATTCTTGAGCGGTCTGTCAACGCAAAAATACAAAAGATTCTATTATGTCGCTATAATACCCTGACAACAAACCCTTTCTATTTGACGCTGGTCCCTCTGGTGTAACGGATTGAGCGCATAGCGTTACACCAGCCGGCCTCCAGGCCCTCGGGCGTAACAGTATTGAGCTCTAGCGTTACGCCAGAGGAACCATGGTGGACCAGGTCCAAGCCGGAAAGACATGAGCCTCATTCGACGGTTGCGCCTGGGCCTGCGCCGCCTACCACATGCACACCCCTATCGTTGGCGCAGATGGAGCGTTGTTTTGGCGCAGGTGCAAAAACAGTCGGGGTTCCTGCGCCACCTGAACGCACAGAATGCAGATTCGCGGCGCAGGTGCGGACACTTTCATCACACCTGCTCCATTTGCAGGGGGTACCTGCACCGGTAACAAGGGGCTCCTGCTCCAGCGGGGCAAAGTACCTGCGCCGCCAGGGCCAGGCACCTGCACCATCTCAGAGGGACACCTGCGCCAAGGACACACTGAGGCACATAAAAAGACCGGCCCCCGGGAAGGAGGGTCGGTCTGATTGAGATTCTTCGCTACGCTCAGAATGACAGAAACTGCGAGCGGGACAAAACCTGCGGGCAGGTTGCCGGAGCGGGCGAAGTGTGCCGAAGCTTTGGCTTAGCGACGTTCGCCGCGGCCGCCTTCACGACGACCACCGCGGTCACCGCCACGGCCTCCGCGAC
>JAFZKT010000088.1 GCA_017553545.1 Bacteroidales bacterium
AACCTGTGCCACCCTCGGCATCATAAGAGGGAGGGGCCCATTTATGGGAGGGGTCGCGAAGCGACGGTTCTGGAAAAGAGACCTTTGCCTTATCGAAGATTATTCGTATATTTGTAGGTTAAAGAAAGGCCATGGCAGAGATACTCAATCATAATTACAATGACGACTCCATCCAGACCCTGGAATGGAACGAACATATCCGCAGACGCGCCGGCATGTACATCGGACGCCTGGGAAACGGCGAGCGGCAGGGCGACGGCATTTACGTGCTCCTGAAGGAAATCATCGACAACTCCATCGATGAATTTTCCATGGGCTACGGCAAACGCATCGACATTACCATCGAGGACAGGACGGTGACGGTGCGGGACTTTGGCCGCGGCATTCCCCTTGGGAAGGTGGTGGACGCCACTTCCAAACTGAACACCGGCGCCAAATTCGATGACGAAAACTTCAAGAAGAGCGTAGGTATGAACGGCGTGGGAACCAAAGCGGTAAACGCCATGTCAGTGGATTTCTACGTAGCATCCTACCGGGAAGGCCAATGCTCCTACGCCCGTTTCAGCCGTGGGGAACTGCTGGAAAGCGGCATTGTCCCCTCAACGGAAAAAAACGGCACGTTCATCCGTTTCACTCCGGACGATGAACTCTTCAACGATTTCTCCTTCCATATGGAGTTCGTGGAGAGCATGGTGAAGAACTACTCCTACTTGAAGAAGGGACTCACCCTGATGCTGAACGGAGAAGCGTACAAGAGCGAAAACGGCCTGCTGGACCTGGTGACGGAGAATATGAGCGAAACCCCGCTCTATCCCCTCATCCACCTGGAGGGCGAAGACATAGAGATTGTGCTCACTCACGGCAACAGCTATGGGGAAAACATCTCCTCCTTCGTCAACGGCCAGAACACCCGCGACGGCGGCACCCATCTGGCCGCCTACCGCGAAGCCATCGCCAAAACCCTCAAGGACTTCTTCAAGAAAGACTATAAGCCGGAAGACATCCGTCAGGGAATCGTGGGCGCCATCGCCATCCAGATCCAGGAACCCGTTTTCGAAGGGCAGACCAAGACCAAACTGGGTTCCACCTATATGTGGGAGAAGCAGGTGAAAGGGCACGACATGGACCGCGGCCCCACTATCCGCACCTTCGTGAACGACTTCGTGAGCAAGTACCTGAACGACTATCTCCACATGCACATGGAGATTGTGCCCATCATCGAGGAGAAGATCAAGGCCTCCCAGGCGGAGCGGGAAGAAATCGCAGGCGTGCAGAAAAAGTCGCGCGAACGGGCCAAGAAAACGGCCGTGTACAACCGCAAACTGCGGGACTGCCGTTATCACTTCAATGACACGAAATTCCCCAAGGGAATGGACGACGAGCGGGAAAAAACCTCCATATTCATTACTGAGGGTGACTCGGCAAGCGGAACCATCACCAAAGTGCGGAACGCCAACAACCAAGCCGTGTTCAGCCTTCGCGGCAAGCCCATGAACTGCTTCAAGGAAAGCCGCAAGAAAGTGGCTGAAAACGAGGAACTGAACCTCCTGGTCAATGCCCTTGGCGTGGAGGAGGACCTGGAGAACCTGCGTTACAACAACATCATCGTTGCAACGGATGCGGATGACGACGGCATGCACATCCGCATGCTGGTACTCACCTTCATCATGAAGTATTACCCGGAACTCATCCGCCGCGGGCACGTTTATATCCTGCAGACTCCCCTGTTCCGTGTAGGCAATAAGAAAGAACGCCGCTACTGCTACTCCATCGAAGAGCGTGACAAGGCAGTCAAAGCCCTCAAGACGGGCGTAGAAATCACCCGGTTCAAAGGTCTGGGCGAAATCTCCTCGGACGAATTCCAGAGCTTTATCGGCGAAAAAATGCGCCTGGACACCGTAAAACAGGCCGACGAAGAATCCCTGCAGACCATCATGGAGTTCTACATGGGCATCAACACCTACGAACGGCAGCACTTCATCATGGACAACCTGCGCAGCGAAAAAGAACTGGAAGACGTAAACATCTAAAGATATGGCAAAGGTAAAAGTGAAAACAACCGTAGGGCCCCGCTGGGCCAAGTTCTGCGGCTGGGCGCTCAGGAAACTGGGCTGGGAAAGCGTCGGCGGGCCCATGAAAGAGCCCAAGGCCATCGTGCTGGGCGTTCCCCACACCACCGTCTGGGATTTTCTGGTCAGTTATCTCTTTTACACCTCCTTCGGCAAAGTGGCCCATATCATGATCAAGGAGAGTTTCTTCTTCTGGCCTCTGGGACCCATCCTCCGCGCCTGCGGTGCGGTACCCGTGAACCAGAAGACGGCCGCCACCACCGTCAAGAGTCTCATCGACCTGATGGAAAGCGTGCCGGAATTCCACCTTGCCATTGCCCCCGAAGGCACCCGTGCCCTTACCAAGCGCTGGAAAAGCGGCTATCACCTCATCGCCAAGGAAACCGGTGCCACCGTATACCTGGGCTACTATGACTGGGGCCGCAAGCGCATCAGCATCGGCGAACCCTTTGAACTGACGGACGACACTGCGGCCGATATGAAACGCATCTACGACCACTACCGGCCCCTGGGCATTCAGGGGTTCCACAAGGACCAGTTTGCCGTCCCTGAATCTTAAATCATTTATGGCCAAGAAAATCAAGAATCCATACAGGGCCTGGCGCCGCTATCGTCACCGCGAAGAGGAGTGCACCACCCTGCACAAGGTCTTTGACTACGCCACCAACAAATACCCGGAACGCATTGCCTACCAATATGTAGATGGCGGGCAGCAGTATACTTATGAGGCTTTCCGCCGTAAGGTGGAGCAGCTTTCCATGCGCATGACCCGCTTCGGCATCAAGCACGGAGACCGCGTAGCCATCTTCTCGCAGAACATGCCCAACTGGGTGGTGGCTTTCTTCAGCGCCACGGTTTACGGACGCGTGGCTGTCCCCATCCTTCCGGACAGTACGGAAACCGAGCTCACCAACATCCTCCATCATTCCGAATCGAAGGTGCTGTTCATTTCGCAGCGCCAAATGCCGAAACTCACCGATGAGTGCCGTAAAAAACTTACGCTCATCGTGGATATCGAGACCTTCGAGTTCCTGAAGAAAGACAAGGAAGACTTCAAGTGCAACGGCTGGGTGAAGGATCCGCAGCCGGACGACCTTGCCACCATCATCTACACCTCCGGCACCACCGGAAAAGCCAAGGGCGTAATGCTGAGCCACCGCAACATCTGCCACAACCTGGCGGCGGCATTCAAGGCGCAACCCGCATTCAAGAAAGACCGTTTCCTGAGCATTCTCCCGGCCGCGCATGCGTACGAGATGAATGTCTCCACCATCTACTCATTCTACGTGGGAGCCTCCTGCTACACGCTGCAGAAACCTCCCACCCCCACCATCCTGCTCTCGGCGATGAAGAAAGTGCGGCCCACCATCGTGTGCTCGGTGCCCCTCATCATCGAAAAGGTGGTCAAGAACAGCGTCCTTCCCACCATCCAGAAGAGCCGCGTCCTTTCCTGGGCGGACCGTCGCATCCCGCACATCCTGCGCCGCTTCGTCGGCAGCCGCATGGTCAAGACCTTCGGCGGAAAACTGAAGTTCTTCGGCATCGGCGGGGCTAAACTGGATCCGGCGGTGGAACAGTTCCTCCGGGACTGCCATTTCCCCTACGCCGTGGGCTACGGCCTCACGGAGACGGCCCCCCTGGTTTGCAACCTGATGGTAGGAAAGAGCAGGGGCGTCGGATCCATCGGCCCGGCTTCCTACAAGGTGGAAATCCGCCTGGATAACGTGAATCCCGTCAACGGAGAGGGAGAAATGGTGGTCCGCGGTCCCAACGTTATGCTGGGCTACTATAAAGATCCCGAACGCACGCTGCAGGTGATTGACGACGAAGGCTGGTTCCATACCAACGACGTAGCCACCATGGACGAACGCGGCTACTATTATATTAAAGGAAGACTGAACAACACCATTCTGGGCCCTTCCGGAGAGAACATCTATCCGGAGGAAATCGAACAGGTGATCAACAACATCGAAGGCGTGGAAGAATCCCTGGTGATGGAACGGGACGGCAAACTGGTGGCCCTGGTCAAGTTCCAGGACAACGCAATCAACTGGAACCTCGCCACGGAAGACAAGTGGTTCGAGGAACTGGAGAACCGCAAGAAAGCCATCATGGACTGGGTGAACAAGGTTGTAGGAAAGAATTCCAAGATTGGCGAAGTGGACGCCATGAAAGAACCCTTCGAAAAGACAGCCACCCAGAAAATCCGCCGTTTCAAGTACAAGGACTCGCACGGCGACGAACCGAAAAAGCCTAAAGAGCAATAAAAAAACACCCGTGCGGGTGTTTTTTTTATTGGTTTATGATTTCAGTCATCTGCGGGACCTTGCCCATAGCCGCGTGGAAAAGGGCCACCTGGTTGCGTGTGCGAACCAGATTGTGTTCCGGATACTTGATCTTATAATAGGTATCTCCATTGATGTAATCCGTGAAGAAACGCACGGCCTGCATATAGGGGAAGAGGCAGGCTGCATAGGGAAGATTATCCTTCTCCACGGGCGTGAGGAAGGTGGCGCCTTCCAGATAGCCCTTGGCGAAGGCCTCGAAGATATCCATCCGGAAATCCACCTTCTCAATAGCAGGGTCATCCTCGGCCACGGTATTGGCGGCGGTGCGCAGGAAATCCCCGAAATCGGAGAAGACAAAGGACGGCATCAGCGTATCCAGGTCGATGACGCAGAGGATGTCCCCTTTGTCGTCGAACATCATGTTGTTCACCTTGGTGTCGCAGTGGCAGATGCGTTTGGGAAGCACTCCCTCCCGGTACATCCGCTCCGCCTTGCACATTTCTTCCTCATAAGGGAGCAGGTCCTTCAGGATGGCCTGTACCTCGGGTTCGGCCATGCGTCCGGCTTTGTCGGCCTCAACAGCCTCGTGCAACTGGCGCGCGCGCAATTCCATATTATGGAAGTCCGGAATGGTCTCGCCCAGCTTGTCGGGAATATCGGCCAGCATGGCCTCAAAAGCGCCGAAGGCTTTTCCCGCATAATAGGAATACTCCGGATTCACGGTCTCATAGGTGTGGGCGCCGCGGATGAACACGGAAACGCGCCAGTAGGTTTCACCGTCGGTCCAGTAGGTTTTACCGGTGGCCTTGCAGGGCAGGAATTCCAGGGTTTTGCCCCCTTTGCGGCGGATGTGGGCGGTGGCGCACCCGATGTTGTGCTGCAGCAGTTCCACATCCTTGAAGATAGCGTTGTTGATGCGCTGGAGGACGTAATCGTCGGGGCCGTCGGTGCGCACCACGAAGGTATCGTTGATGAGTCCGTTCCCCAGGGGCTTCACCTCCAGGACATTGCCTTTAATTTCAAAGGCCGAAACAATGGATTTGAGATCTTTCATGCATCAAAGATAACAAATAATATCGATTAATTAATATGACGGTGGACCTGGTCCACCACCAGAAGCAGAGGCAAAAAAAATGACCCGGACGATAATCCAGGTCACTAAGTAAATATGGTTTCCGAAATTATTCGGCCACCACGTTGAACTTGAAGGCACCCTTGATGGCTTTGTAAAGCTTAACGGAAGCTTCGTATTCGCCACACTCCTTCACCTCGCCGGCGGCGATGGTGATGTCCTTCTTGTCGATGTTCAGACCCTTGGCGCTGAGAGCCTCGGCGAGGTCCGCGGTGGTGACGGAGCCGTAGAGCTTGCCGCTCTCCGACACTTTCACCTTCACTTCCACGGTCTGGGCGGCGATGGTAGCGGCCTGAGCCTCTGCATCGGCCACCAGCTTGGCCTCTTTGTGGGCGCGCTGGCGGAGGGTTTCCGCGTGCTGTTTCTTAACGCTTTCGGTAGCCACGATAGCGAATCCCTGGGGAACCAGGTAATTCATGGCGTAACCGGCCTTTACCTTTACAATTTCACCGGCGTAACCCAGGTTGGTTACATCTTTCTTGAGTAAAATTTCCATAAGGCAGATTATTTAAGGAGGTCTGTTACATACGGAAGCAGGGCGAGGCTGCGGGCACGCTTGATGGCCTGGGCGACCTTGCGCTGGAACTTGAGGGAAGTACCGGTGAGACGGCGGGGCAGAATCTTACCTTGCTCGTTCAGGAACTTCTTCAGGAATTCGGGATCTTTGTAATCTACGTACTTGATACCGGCCTTCTTGAAACGGCAGTATTTCTTCTTGCGAACCTCCACAGTGGGGGGATTCAGATAGCGGATTTCTTTATTTTCGTTTGCCATAGTGTTGTCCTCCTAATTATTCAGCTTCAGCTGCCTCTTCTTCTTCGGCGGCAGCGGCGGGTGCCTCTTCCACTGCGGGAGCAGCGGCCTTGGCGGCCTTGCCGGCGCGGCGTTTCTCTGCGTACGCAACGGCGTCCTTATCAAGGGCGACGGTGAGGAAGCGGATGATACGCTCGTCACGGTGATACTGGGTTTCGAGGGTGGCAACGAACTGGCTGTCGGCCTTGAACTCGATCAGGTAATAAAAACCTGTGGTCTTGTGCTGGATGGGATAAGCGAGCTGACGCAGGCCCCAATCCTCTTGGTACACAACCTCACCGCCATTGTCGGTGATGAGCTTGACGTACTTGGCAACCGCTTCCTTCATCTGGGTCTCAGACAAAACGGGAGTTGCAATGAAAACGGTTTCGTACTGGTTAACCAT
>JAFZKT010000089.1 GCA_017553545.1 Bacteroidales bacterium
CGCAGGGCGACTCCGGCCTGACGGGGCGGAAGATCATTGTCGATACCTACGGCGGCAGCGCTCCGCACGGCGGCGGCGCCTTCAGCGGCAAGGACCCGACGAAGGTGGACCGCAGCGCCGCCTATGCCGCGCGTTATATCGCCAAGAATCTGGTCGCCGCGGGAGTGGCCGATGAATGCCTGGTGCAGCTGGCCTATGCCATCGGCGTAGCCAAGCCCGTGAGCGTGTTCGTGGACACCTACGGAACGGGGAAAAACTTCTCCGACGGGGAGATTGCCGAAAAAGTGTCGGCCCTGTTCGATTTAAGGCCCGCCGCCATCATCAAAAAGTTCGGCCTGAAGAATCCGATTTACGCTCCCACGGCCGCTTACGGCCATATGGGGCGCAAACCTTACCGTAAAACGGTAAAAGTGCAGGGAAAGGAAAAAATTGTCCAGTTTTTCGGATGGGAACTCCTTGACAGCGTGCCGCTTATAAAGAAAAGCTTCGGATTATAATCCGGGGCTTTTTTTTGTCGCTTATTTGTTGTACCTTTGTGACGCCGAAAACAAATATCAATCAATACCTATTTTATGAAGAAGTTCTTCAAAACTGTTCTGCTTACGGTCACTGCAATGATTGTGAGCACGGTTGCCTATGCCCAGGTGACCACCTCGTCCCTCGCGGGACAGATCAGTGAGGAGGGCGCGGAACCGCTGGCCGGCGCAACGGTCGTGGCGGTGCACGTCCCTTCCGGCACCCAGTATTATGGCATCACCAACGATGCCGGCCGTTATACCATCCAGGGTATGCGTTCCGGCGGTCCCTACCATGTGGAAATTTCCTATCTGGGAATGAACACCCAGGAGTACAACGACATTGTGCTCAAGCTGGGTGAGCCCTTCGAACTCAACGCCAATCTCACTTCCTCCAACGAACTGGAGGCCGTGACCATTGTGGGTGAGTCCTCCTTCAATTCCCACATGACGGGTGCCGGCCAGAGTTTCAGCCTGTCTTCGGTGGAAAACGCCCCGAAGATCGACCGCAGCATCTACGACGTAGTGAAATACACCCCGCAGGCTACTGTGAACAAGGACGGCGGTATTTCTTTCGCCGGTGCGAACAACCGCTACAACTCCTTCCAGATCGACGGTGCCATGGCCAACGACACCTTCGGCCTGGCCGCTTCCGGTACCAACGGCGGTCAGACGGGTACCAACCCTGTCTCCCTGGACGCCATTGAGGAAATCCAGGTTGTGGTGGCCCCCTTCGACGTACGCCAGAGCGGTTTCACCGGCGGCGCCATCAACGCCGTTACCAAATCCGGTACCAACACCGTGAGGGGTTCGGGTTATACTTACCACTACACGCAGGATTTCATCGGCACCTCCGCCGGTCCCCGTTCGGAGTGGGAAGACGCCGGGAAAGAGCGCACCAAGTATGATGAGCAGCGTTCGGAAGTCTACGGTTTCACCCTGGGCGGTCCCATCGTGAAGAACAAACTCTTCTTCTTCGGCAGCCTGGAATACACCAATAAGGCCTACCCCAATATCTATACGCCGCTGAACGGTTCCTATGAGCACTATCTTGGCCAGGCTAAGGATTCCCAGCTGCTCAAGAAGCCGGTGAACGTGAACGGACAGACCTATGACCATCTTACGAAAGACCTGGCCCTGGCGATGATCGAGCATTACAACAACACCTATGCTCCGGATGCCGTGGAGAGCATTCTCCCGCACATGAAGAACACCCGTTCCATCAACGCCCTGGCCCGTCTGGACTGGAATATCAACGATGCCAACAAGCTCATGTTCCGCTATCAGCTGAACGACTCCTTCATGGATAAGTACAGCTCCACCTACGGAACCTATTACTTCGGCAATTCCTCCTACAAACAGGCTTCCAGGACCAACACCTTCGTGGCGGAACTGAACAGCCGCATCAGCGACAACGTGCAGAATATGCTGCGCGCTTCCGCCGTTCTGGTGCGCGACCACCGCGAATATCCTTATCCGGGCGCCTGCATGTACATCAAGGACGCCGTATATGTGGACATGGGTACTGAGTACTCTTCCGGCGCCAACTCGATGGCTTCCAACACCTTCACCCTCACGGACAACCTGTCCTGGTTCGTCGGCAACCATGAGATTACGCTGGGTACGCACAATGAAGTTTACACCTTCAACAACCTGTTCCTCCAGTACGCTTACGGCGAATACATCTTCGACACCATCTCGGACTTCTTCGCCAACAACGCCAACAAGTTCGAGTATCGTTATGCAGACCCTGCCGTAACCGGTTCGGACGACCCTCACTGGAAGGCCACCACCATCGCCGCCCAGTTCGGCGCATATCTGCAGGATGAGTGGAAGCCCAGCCGCAACCTCACCCTCACCGCCGGTATCCGCGTGGATGTCCCCATGTATTTCAACAAGCCCACGGAGAACCCGGATTTCAATGTGAATCCCATCGCCCTGGCCTATGACGAATATGTGGGCGTGGTTCCCAAGACCCAGCCCCTGTTCAGCCCCCGCGTAGGTTTCCGCTGGTTCCTGAACGACAGCCACACTTCGCTGCTGCGCGGCGGCGCCGGCCTCTTTACCGGCCGTGTCCCGTTCGTGTGGATTTCCAACGCGTATAACAACACCGGTATGGAAGCCAAGGGCCTGAGCGTGGACAACCCCACCTGGATGGGCAACGCCGACGTTCTGAAGAACCTCAGCCCTTATGAGGCCATCGTCAAGAGCGGCCTGGCCGCCGCCGGCGGAAAGGCCACCATCAACACCATCAACGAAAACTTCAAGTATCCGCAGGTGTTCCGCGTGAGCCTGGGTTATGAGCAGAACTTCGCCTATGGCTGGAAACTCACCCTGGACGGTCTGTTCTCCAAGACGCTGAACAACGTTTACTTTAAGAACCTGGCCCTCACCTCCAACAACGTGGTCTATGCCGTGAACTCGGAGGTGGGTCCCACCGCTCCTTACTACACGGTGGACAACAGTTATTCCGCCGTTATCGCCCTGGGCAACACCAACAAGGGTTACACCTATTCCTTCACCGGTAAACTGGAGAAGAGCTTCAAGTGGGGCCTGGACCTGATGGCCTCCTACACCTTCACCCGCGCCAAGAGCGTGAACGACGGTAAGAGCTCCGTGGCCAAGTCCAACTGGACCGCCAACTACTGCGTGGATCCCAACAGCCCGGACGAAGTCTCCTACTCCCTGTTCGACAAGCCCCATAAGATTGTGGCCCTGGCATCCTACACCAGCCCCATCTACGGCCGCATCTTCTCCACCAACATCACCGTGAGCTACAACGCCGGCAGCGGCCAGCGCTATTCCTACACGATGGACGATACGCCGGATTTCAACGGCGACGGTCAGAAGGGCAACAACCTGATGTACATCCCCACCGCTTCTGAGATTGGCCAGATGAACTGGTCGGATCCGGCCGATGCCCTTCTCTTTGAGAAATTCATCCGCCAGGACGCTTACCTGAACAGCCACCGCGGACAGTGGTCGGAGCGTTTCGGCGGCATCCAGCCGTTCGAACATCACTTCGACATCCACATCTCCCAGAACATCTACTTCGACCCTGCCAACAAGCGCAAGGTGGAAGTGATGCTGGATATCCTTAACTTCTCGAACCTGCTCAACCGCGAGTGGGGTCTCTCCTACAGCCAGACCTGGAACCGCAACATCCTCGCGGTGGATGCGCTTACCAAGGATTCCAAGGGCAACTACACGCCTACTTATTCCTTCAGCCCCAAGCCCGTTTACACCAGCGACTTCGATTCCCGCTGGAGAATGCAGCTGGGTGTACGTATGTCCTTCTAACACCAAGCGATTATGAGAAAGTTTTTCAATACAATCCTTGCCCTGGCAGCCGGCATCGGCCTGTTTGTTTCCTGCCAGGAGAAAGTCGAAGACCTGAACTTCGCCACCACCCTTAAGGTGGACAAAGACGCGGTGGAACTGACCTCTGCGGGTGATCAGGTCCAACTGCAACTCACCGCCAACGGCGACTGGATCGCCGTCGCTCCGGACTGGCTGCATGTGGAACCCGGCTCGGGTTCCGGAAATGCCGTCCTCACCGTCTATGCTCCGGTCAACGAAAACGAGTTCCAGGAGATGATGGGTCCCCGCAACCAGAAACTTTACATCTATGGTGAAGGCGTAAAGATTGAAATCCCCATCAAGCAGGCCGGCCTCGCCGCCCTGGACGCCACCCGCACCTTCAAGAAGATTTCTTCCGCGGCGGAATTCGAAGCCGGCAAGGCCTATATGCTGGTTTTCAGTCTTGACGATACAGGCACCCTGTATGCGGCAAACGCCTGGCCCGGAACGCCCGGTAACGGCCGTTACGAATACTGGTGCCAGAAACCTCCGGTGGTTGTGGATGTGGACGGTACCATCACCCGTCCCGACGGCTCCGAGGCTGTTAGGATTATCGCCGTTGACGGAGGTTATATCCTCCAGGAACCCGGCGGCGGCTTCCTTTACCAGGGCGCCAACTACGCCACTTCCTTCTATGCCGCCGCAACGGCCGATGGAGGTGATAAATGGACTGTTTCCTTCAACGAGGCGGGCCAGGCTGTGATTACGAATATCACCAGCAATAACGGTACCCTCCAGTACCTCAAGGGCAAGTATCAGGAGTTCGCCTGCTATCCGGACTATCCCGCCCAGGACTGCCATCCCATCGTTCTCTATAAGGACGAGGCTGCCGCCTCCGACGAAGTGCTGACGGTAGCGGACCTGACCGTGGAGGCCGATGCAACATCGGCCAGCATCCCCGTCAACGCGAACAAGGAATGGAGCGTCCGTAACCACGACGCCTGGATCACCTCCTTCGCCAAGAACGAGGCCGGCAACGCCATCGACGTCACCTTCGACGTGAACACCAGCGCCACCGCAGAGCGTACCGCCACCTTCACGGTAATCGGTGAGACCACCAACAAGGTGATCACCCTCACCCAGAAGGCCGCCGCCACCATCATCACCGCAAAGGACAAGACCGTTGCGGTTGGCAGGACCACTACGGCCGAGGTAACTTGCAATACGGACGGCGAAAAGTCCTACGTCTCGAAGAATACCGCCATCGCCACCGTGGATAAGAACGGTGTCATCACCGGCGTGGCCGAGGGTGAAACCCAGATTACGGTTACCGTGGCCGCAACGGATCTCTATCCTGCAGCCTCCAAGGACTTCAAGGTTACCGTAACGGCCGCCGCCGCCATGGCAACCACCGTGGCAGGCATTACCGAACAGATTCCGGACACTGCAACCGGCTCCGGCACTGCAGTCAACTATGAGGCCGAGCTGACGGGCGCTGTGGTATCCTATGTGAACGGTAACAACGCCTACATCGAAGATGCCAGCGGCGCCATCCTCCTTTACATGAGCGGACACGGCCTGAAAGCCGGTGATGTGATCTCCGGTAAGGTCAGCGGTACCGGTTACAAGTACAACGGCCTGCCTGAAATCACTGCCATCGGCACCGAATTCACCAAGGCAGAGGGCGGCACCATTCCGCTCACGGAAATCACCCTGGCCAACCTGATTTCGAATTTCAATGCCAACATGAGCCGCCGTGTCGTCATCAAGGGCGTGAAGGTAACGGACGGCATTGCCAGCGGAGACCGCAACGGTAAGATCTCCCAGGGCGACAAAGAAATGGCCCTCTACGACCAGAGCAAGAAAGTCGTTCTTGCGGCGGATGCCGAAGGCGACCTCATCGCCTATCCTTGCATCCGTATCGCTAACGGAAGCACCACCTTGCAACTGTCTGTCTGGCAGACTTCGGACTTCACTCCCGCCGGTAACGTGGAAACCACCCTCACCGCCAACGATGTGACTGTCCAGGTGGGCAAGACCGTGAATGCCGATGTAACCACCAACTCTCCGGGCGCACTGTCCTATGTCTCCGACAACACGCAGATTGCCACCGTGGACGCCCAGGGTGTCATCACCGGTGTGGCTGAAGGTGAAGCCAATATCACCGTCACCGTAGCCGCCAGCGGCGCCTATGATGCGAAGTCCGCCACCTTCAAGGTGACCGTGACGCCCGCTCCCACCGTGCTGCCCAGCACCGTGGCCGGCATCACCGCTCAGATTCCGGACACCGCAACCGGATCGAACACGGCCGTAGACTATGAGGCGGATCTGACGGGTGCCGTGGTATCCTATGTAAACGGCAACAGCGCCTACATCGAAGATGCCAGTGGCGCCATCCTCCTTTACATGAGCGGACACGGCCTGAAAGCCGGCGACGTAATCTCCGGCAAGGTAAGCGGCAAGGGCTACAAGTACAACGGCCTGCCTGAAATCACTGCCATCGGCACTGAATTCACCAAGGCCGAGGGCGGCACCATTCCGCTCACGGAAATCACCCTGGCAGACCTGATTGCGAACTTCGATGCCAACATGAGCCGCCGTATCGTTGTCAAGGGCGTGAAGGTCACTGATCCCATTGGCAGCAACGACCGCAACGGTAAGATTTCCCAGAACGGCAGCGAGATTGCCCTCTACGACCAGAGCAAGAAAGTCGTCCTTGCGGCGGATGCGGAAGGCGACCTGATTGCCTATCCTTGCATCCGTATCGCCAACGGCACCACCACGCTGCAACTGTCCGTGTGGCAGACCGCTGACTTCACTGTGGGCGGCGGCGCTCCTGAAACCACCATTACGGCCGTGGACAAGACCGTCCAGGTGGGCCAGACCGTGGATGCGGAAGTGACCACCAACTCTCCCGGTGCGCTGTCCTATGTCTCCGACAACACGCAGATTGCCACCGTGGACGCCCAGGGTGTCATCACCGGTGTGGCTGAAGGTGAGGCGAACATCACCGTCACCGTAGCCGCCAGCGGCGACTATGCGTCGAAGTCCGCCACCTTCAAGGTGACCGTGACGGCTGCGCCTGTTGTGCTCCCTTCCAATGTGGCCGGCATCATCGCGCAGATTCCGGACACCGCAACCGGTTCCAGCACGGCCGCCAATTATGAGGCCGATCTGACGGGTGCTGTGGTGACCTATGTAAACGGCAACAACGCCTTCATCGAGGATGAAAGCGGCGCCATCCTGCTTTATCTGAACGGTCATGGCCTCACGGCCGGCACCGTCATCTCCGGTAAGGTGAGCGGCAAGGGCTACAAGTACAACGGCCTGCCGGAAATTGTTTCCATCGGCTCCGAATGCACGAAGACTCCCGGCGGCACCATTCCGAAGAAGGAAATCACCATCGCGGATCTTCTGGCCGACTTTACACCCAACATCAGCCGTCGCGTTGTCATCAAGGGCGTGAAGGTGACTGACCCCATCGCCAGCGGAGACCGTAATGGTAAGATTTCCCAGGGCAACGACGAAATCGCCCTCTATGACCAGACCAAGAACGTCGTTCTTGCGGCGGATGCCCAAGGCGACCTGATTGCCTTCCCTTGCATCCGTATCGCCAACGGAAGCACCACCCTGCAGTTGTCGGTGTTTGAATCCGGTCAGTTCATTCCTGCCGGCAGCGCTCCTGTAACCACCCTCACCGCTGAGGACCTCACCGTGCAGGCGGGCACTTCCGTTCAGGCCAGAATCACCACCAACTCCACCGGCGCCATCACCCTGGAATCCAATAACGAGCAGGTGGCCACCGTCTCCAGCACGGAAGGCGTGTGGAGTGTGACCGGTGTGTCGGCCGGAGAGGCGGAGATTACGGTTTCCCTGGCGGCCAGCGGTGACTATGTGGCGAAGTCGACCACCTTCAAGGTCACCGTGACGGCAGCGCCTTCTACGCTGTCTACCACCGTGGCGGGGGTTGTTTCCCAGATTACGGCCACTTCCAGCAGCAGTCCCAGCAGCTATGAGGCTGATCTCGCGGGTGCCGTCGTTACCTATGTTAATGGCAAGAACGCTTATATCGAAGATGCCAGCGGCGCAATCCTATTGTATATGAATAACCACGGTCTCATCGCCGGAGATGTCATCTCCGGTAAGATCAGCGGTACGGGTTACAAATACAATGGGCTGCCTGAAATCACGGCTATTGGTACGGAATATACCAAGTCCACCGGCGGCACCATCCCCGCCACGGAAATGACTGTTGCCCAGCTTGTGGCGGATTTCGATGCCAATATGAGCCGCCGTATTGTCCTGAAGGGCGTTACGGTGACGGATGGCATCTCCGGCAGTGACAGAGACGGTGAAATTGATCAGGGCGGCAACAAGGTGCTGCTGCGGGCTCAGAACACCAGTTGCACGATTGATGCGGGTTCCAAGGGCAACTTGATTGCTTTCCCGCTCCGCTATACCACCTCTTCGGCGGACAAGATGCAGCTGGCTATCTGGACTAACGATCAGTTTACCGTTACCAGCGTCTCCACCACGCTCACAGCCAAGGACGTGACCGTCCAGGTGGGTAAGACCGTGAACGCCGATGTAACCACCAACTCCCCGGGTGCTCTCAGCTACAGCTCTGACAACACGCAGATTGCCACCGTGGACGCCCAGGGTGTGATCACCGGCGTGGCCGAGGGTGAGGCGAACATCACCGTGACCGTGGCCGCCAGCGGCGACTATGGCAGCAAGTCCGCCACCTTCAAGGTGACTGTCGTGGCTGCTCCTACTGGCGGTAATAACTATGCGAAGTATTCCGGCTCCATTACGGAAGGTGACTATATCATCTACTATAATGGAAAGGCTATGAAGAATACCATTGCAAGCAACCGTTTTGGCTATGCGGAAGTAACGCCCAGCGCCGATGTTATTTCGGAACCGGACGCCTCCATCGTGTGGCACATTTCCGCTTCGGGTGATTATTGGGTCATCTACAACGCTGCTGTTCAGAAGTATGCCGGCAGTACCGGTTCCAAGAACCAGGGTAAACTGCTGGATGCTGCGACGTCCGACAATGCCCTCTGGACAGTGACCGGTAGTGCAACGTATGAGTTCGAGAATAAAGCGCGTGCGGCTGCCAGCTCAGATCCCAACAACAAGTGGCTGCGTAACAATGGCACTTATGGATTTGCCTGTTACGCGACCAGCACCGGCGGTGCGCTGACTTTGTACAAGAAGCAGTAATTCCGTTTCGAATATCATTAAAAGGCGCGACCCCATCCCGGGGCCGCGCTTTTTTGTGCCGTGTTTGAAAAACACGGAAAAAATGCTATATTTGTGAACTGGAACAATAATCAATAACAACAATACAAGCAATGAAAACCAAGCACTTTTTCCTTGCCCTGGTTGCGGGTTTGGCCGTATTGGCTTCCTGTAAGCAGGAGAAACCCGTCTTCGGCATCGAGACCGACGTGGAGACTCTGAATTTCACGATGGACGGGGGCACCAAGACCATTCAGGTGATCACGGGCCAGAACTGGAAGGTTACCAAACCTGCCACCGCCACCTGGATTAACATTTCGCCGGACAGCGGTTCGGGTAATGCAACCATTTCGGTGACCACACTTCCCAATAACGCCAAGAAGAAAAAGGCCACCATCAAGGTGAGCGCCGGTATGGCTGGCTCAGTGAGTGTGACCATCTCGCAGGACGGTGCCATTTCCAGCGGCGACGGCCTCTCCCTGGCGACGGCCTGGAGCCCCAGCGAAGCCAAGGAATGGATCCTGGCGAACCTGCCTGTGGAAACCACTGGTAGCTCCCTGGTTGGTTCCGGTGCCCAGAAGTACTGGATCAAGGGCTACATCCACAAGATCAATGTCTACAACAACAAGGTGGAGAACTTCGCCAACAGCGGAGATTACGGCAACGCTTCCTTCTACATCTCCGACAGTGTGGATGAGACGGAAAATGACGTAACCTGCTATCAGGTGTACTACCTGGGCAACAAGAAGTTCACCGGCCCCGTATCGGCCGAAAATCCGGATATCCAGGTGGGTGACGAGGTTGTCATCTACGGCCCTGTGGCCAATTTCAACAGCAAGCCCAACACCCTGGGTAAGGGCGCTGCCTTCATCTATAGCCTGAACGGTGTGAACCGCGGCGGCGCCGTGACGGAAGAAACCGTTCCCACCGGCAACGGTACGCTGGAGAACCCGTACAACGCTGCAGGTGCTGTCCAGTACATCAAGAGCGCGGCCTATGACGCCAACGCCCAGGTGTATGTGCGCGGCGTCATCTCCGACACTCCTGAAATCGAAGGCCCCTTCAAGGCCACGCAGGGTACGGCCATCTTCAGCATCTCCGAAGACGGCTCGGACTACAAGACGCAGTTCAAGTGCTACGGCGTCTACTATCTGGGCAACAGCCCCTGGATTGAAGGCTACTCCCAGGTGAAGCACGGCGACGAAGTCATCGTCTGCGGCAAGGTCACTTATTATCAGGCCGCGGCCATCTATGAAACGGCCGATAAGGAAGCCTATATCTATTCGCTGAACGGGAACTCTACTCCGGAACCTGCCTTCTTCGTGCCGAAGACCGCCTACAATGTACGTGCGGCGGATACGGAAGCGGAAATCGACGTTTACGGCAGCGTGGCCTGGACGGCCAGCGTAACGGGCGGCGCCACCATCGCGCAGCCTGCCGGCGGCAACGGTACCGGAAACGGCAAGGTGAAGATCACCTTCCCGGCCAACACCAGCAAGGACAACAACAATGTCTATACGGTGACCATCTCCACGGCGGATGCCTCCGTCACCACGGCCAAATCCTACACAGTAACGGTCACCCAGAACAAGGATGTGGACGGTGTGGAGGTAATCTTCACCCACGACAGCGTCCTGGCTGCCAACGCTTCCTTCCCGACTTCCGGCTCCACCTGCGACGTAACCATCGACGGTTGCAAACTGGCCTTCGTCAATGGCTGCCGCAACGGTAACCTGAAAGACCTCCGTATCTACAAGAGTGGTTCCATGACCATCTCCGTCACCTCCGGTACCATTCAGGAGATCCACCTCTCGTCCGCTTCCAGCGGCGATGCCCAGTCTCCGGACCGTATGCTGGACAAGTTCGGTGCGGGCGCTCCTGCCGGCCTGGTGGTGAGCGACGACCATGCATCGGCCACCTGGACCGGCAGCCAGCAGTCCGTTACCTTCACGGCTACGGACGCCCAGGTTCGTATGACTGAAATCCGTGTGATTTACATCCCGTAATTAAAGACGATTCATTATGTCTATCAAAAGGTATATTCAGGCGCTCGTCGCGGTGGCTCTCGCAGCCGCCGTGGCGGTGTCCTGCCAACAGAAGATAGAGCGCATCCCGGTCCTCACCCTGGAGAATGCCACCATCGGCAACGCCGGCGGTTCGCAGTTCCTGGAGGTGGCTTCGGACACGGATTGGTCGCTCTCCGTCGAATATGCGATGGGGTCCGGCTGGATTCATTTCAGCCAGAACAGTGGCCCGGCCGGCATCATGAACATCGCCATTACCGTGGACGAAAACACGGAGTCTTCCGTCCGCGGAGCCGACATTATCCTCACCACCCGCGGCCGCCGCGCCGTCAAGAAGATCAAGCAGACCGGCAGCCTGGCCGGCAGCCTGCCGCTGTGGCTGGAACTTCCTTCCATCGAGGCAACCGAAAAGATGATGATTTTCGGCAGCTATGACATGGAAGGCGTTCAGTATAAGAGCCGTGCACAGAGCGGTCTCCGCAACTACTCCTTCTATTGGGATGTGGAAGGCCTCGTCTCCATCTGGGTGGCCTATCCCCTGAACAAAGACCTCTACGGAAACGGCAAGTATGATTACCAGTGGGGACCGGATCCCATCCTCCAGGCAGCCGGCGTCTATCAGCCGGACATCAGCGAACATTCCTATGGCGGAAAAGGCTGGGATGATATCAACTGGAACCGTGGCCACCAGATGGCCCGCGCAGACCGTCAGCTCACGCAGGCTTCCGTCGCGTCCACCTGTTATCCCACCAATATCACTCCCCAGCAGGCTACCTTCAACGGCGGCATCTGGGGCAGCCTGGAAGGCGCCGTCCGTACGGTTGCCGGCAAACTGGACGCCAAGAAAGACACGCTGTATGTAGTTACCGGTTGTACGCAGGAAGGTTCCGAATACTGGACGTCCTCTTATTATCAGACGGCAGTGCAGGTTCCTTCGGCCTACTATAAGGCCCTTCTCCGCAAGCAGGGGAACAGCTATCAGGCCGTGGGCTTCTATCTGCCGCACAAGCAGAGCACCATCGACGACGGCAACTACATGAACTTCATTTGCTCCATCACCGAACTGGAAGCCAGGCTCGGATACAAGCTATACCCGAATCTGGAACTGGTTCCCGAACTGGACGCCGCCGCCATTACGGCCCTCAAGAATCCAGCGGATCCCACCGCCGTCTTTAATGCCTGGTAGTTATGAGAAGAGTACTGTTAATCCTTTCCGCATTCGCCCTTCTGTCATCCTCCTGCGGCACGACTGCCCAGGTGGGGCAACAGGGCGGCAAAGGCAAAGCCTATGTGGTGGGGTTCTACAACCTGGAGAACCTCTTTGACACCTTCCACGACGAAGGCAAAAACGACTACGAGTATCTGCCCGACGGCGCCAACGAGTGGACGGATGCCAAATACACCAAGAAACTCCAGAACATGGCCCGTGTCATCGCGGCCATGAAGGAGGACAACGGGGCCTGGCACGCCGTGCTGGGCGTCTCCGAAGTGGAGAACCGCCACGTGCTGGACGACCTTGTGAACGAGCCCGCCATCGCGGACGCCGGCTACCAGATCGTGCACTTTGACTCTCCGGACCGCCGCGGCGTGGACTGCGCGCTTCTCTATCGGCCCGAAATCTTCAAGTTCATCGCGGCCGAAGCCGTTCCTTTCACCTTCGAACCCTCGCGCATCGACTGGAGCGAGTGGACGCAGGAGGAGAAGGACGCCTTCCGCACCCGTGACGTGCTGGTGGTCCGCGGCACCATCGACGGCGAGATGTTCGCCTTCATGGTGTGCCACCTGCCTTCCCGTATCGGCGGCAAGGGGGCCGATCTTCGTCCGCGCGGCGCTGAAATCGCCTATCAGCGTGCGATGAAGTTGCAGAAGGAGTTCCCCGGCATCAAGATCGTGGTGATGGGCGATATGAACGACAACCCCGGCGACATCTCCATGACGGACTACCTCCGCGGCAAGGAGACCATCGCCGAAACCACGGACGAAGACTTCTTCGATCCCTTCCTGAGCATGATCAAGGCCGGTTACAGCTCGCTGTACTATCGCGGCGAAGGCAATATCTTCGACATCGTGATGGTGAACAACGCGCTGGCGAACGCTCCTGCGGGCACCTTCGCCATCCAGCCCATCATCAAGAACAAGTATTACGGACGCGTGTTCTCCAAGCCCTTCATGACCAACCAGAGCGGGCAGTACAAGGGCACGCCCTTCCGCACCTTCTCCGGCGGCTCCTTCATCGGCGGCTACTCGGACCACTATCCCACCTACATCGTGATTAAAAAGTAACGCTATATGACTAAACGCATTTTATTGGCAGTCACGGCCCTTTTGGCCTCCCTGGCCCTGCAGGCGCAGGAGCCCACGGGCGGCGTAAAGGGTACGGTGGTCAGCCGCGGTGGCAGGCAGCCCATCGAGAATGCCCGCCTGGTCCTGATGCAGGGCGCCGCCCAGGTGGCGACGGTTGCATCGGCCCAGGACGGTACCTTCCTCATTCCGGCCCTTCCCGACGGCACTTATACTCTCGTGATCGACGCCCCCGAATTCCTGGAAAGCCAGGTGCAGGTGACGGTGAATGACGGCTACGTCAAGAATATGTTCAACCTGTCCCTGACGGCCGTCCAGCAGACCACGGAGGTGGACGACGATTCCTTCGCCGCCTTCGATATGGACGACAGCGGCTTCAACGACAACCCCGCCATCCTGTTCAGCAGCAACGACGTGTTCAACAACATCGCCGGTTACAACTTCTCCTCCGTGCGTTTCCGCGCCCGCGGTTATTCCTCGGAGAGCCAGGAGGTTTATCTGGCCGGCGTGAAAATGAACGACGCCATCACCGGTTACGGTCCCTTCTCCCTGTGGAGCGGCCTGAATGAGGCCACCCGCAGCAAGGAGACGGTGAACGGGGCGGAGGTTTCCGATGTCGCCCTGGGCGGCTACAACGGCGTTACCAACGTCTTCGGCACCGCATCCCAGATGCGCAAGGGTCCCCGCGGGAGCATCCTCACCAACAGCGCCCTCTACCGCCTGCGCCTGATGGGCTCCTACGCCACGGGCACCATGGACAACGGCTGGGCCTTCGCGACCAACGTGAGCGCCCGCCTGGGCGGCAACGACTGGATCAAGGGTGTGTACTACCGCTCCTTCGCCTACTATTTTGCGGCCGATAAGGTCATCAACAATGAGCACACCATCGGCTTCGCCTTTATGGGCACGCCCGGTGAGCGCGGTGCGCAGATGGCCTCCACGCAGGAAGTGTACGACCTCATGTACGACAATATGTACAACGCCAACTGGGGCTACCAGAACGGCGTGGTCCGCAATGCCCGCGTGCGCAAGACGCATGAGCCCATCGCCTTCCTCAAGTGGGACTGGACGCCTTCGGACAAGTTCGCCAGCAGCGCCACCATGCTGTACCGCTTCGGTAAGAACGGCTACACCGCGCTGGACTGGTACAATGCCCAGGACCCCCGTCCGGACTATTACCGCAACCTTCCGTCCTACTTTTATAATGAGAATCCGGACTACAAGCGGAATAACCCGGCCAAGGCGTCCGAGGCCTTCCGCTCCTGGTACAATGAGGATCCCGCCACGGTTCATCTGAACTGGGACCGCATCTATCAGGTGAACGCCCTGAGCACCGATGGCCGCGCCAAGTACGTGCAGGAAGAGCGCCGTACGGACCAGAAGGACTTCAACCTGGCCTGGAACTTCAAGTATCGGCCTTCCTCCTGGCTCACCCTCACGGGCGGCGCCAGCCTCAAGTGGAACAAGACCGAATACTACAAGATTGTGGCGGACCTGCTGGGCGCCAAGTATTTCCTGGACGTGGACAACTTCGCGGACCGCGATTACGCGGCCACGCCGTACATGTGCCAGAACGACCTTGACTATTACCTCAAGACCAAGGGCAAGACCCGCGAGCTGCATGTGGGCGACAAATACGGCTATGACTATTATGCCCACGTGAACAACTACAACGGCTGGATCAACGGCGAGTTCGTGTTCGGCAACCTGAGCGTGAACGCCGGCGCCAAGGCAGGCTTCGAGAGCTTCTGGCGTGAAGGCCTGGTCCGCAAGGGTCTGTTCGCCGGTGCCGCTTTCACGGATCCCGTCACGGGTCTCCAGGTGGAACCCGCCAGGGATGAAAACGGGGATCTGATTACCTCCAAGGGCGAATCCAAGAAGGCCAAGTTCTTTACCTACGCCGGGAAGTTGGGCGTGAACTACATCCTGGGCGGCAACATGCGCTTCTACGGAAACGTGGGCTACTTCAACGACGCCCCCACCTTCAATCAGGTGTTCCTGAGCCCCCGCACCCGCAACTCCATGGTGGACAACGTCCAGACCGTGAAGACCTTCGCTTCGGACATCAACTGGCAGTACAGCGGCAACGGCATCAACGTGCGTGCCACCGCCTACTACACCACCATCAAGGACCAGAGCAAGATCATGAGCGCCTACGACGACGTTCAGAATGCCTTCTCGAACTTCGCCTTGAGCGGCATCAACCAGCGCCACATGGGTATCGAGTTCGGCTTCAAGATGCCCACCTTCATCGTTCCCAACCTGAGCGTCCAGGGCGTCCTGGCCCTCGGCGAGGCCGTCTATACCTCCAACCCGGACATGGTCCAGACGCTGGACAACAGCGCCAGCCTGGTCACCTACGGCGGAGAAAGCAAGATGAACGTGGCCTTCTGGCAGTACAGCCCCGTGTACCTGCGCACCGTGAAGGACGATATCCCGGAGGAGACCGGCATCAACGACTATCTGGACATCCAGAAGCACTATGTGCCTTCCACGCCGCAGACGGCCGCCAGCCTTGGTCTCTCCTACAACTACAATTACTGGTTCATCGAGGCCGATGTGGAATACTTCGACCGCGCCTACCTGGATATGAACCCGCTGTACCGCACCTACTTCGCCGTCCTGGGTCCGGACTACAAAGCCACCCCGGAAGAAATCGAGTACATGACCTCTCAGGAGAAGTTCCCCGCCGCCTGGCTGGTGAATGTCTCCGTGGGCAAGTCCTGGTACATCCAGCGGAAATACCAGCTGGGCTTCTCGCTCAATGCGAAGAACCTGCTGAACAACCTCAACGTCAAGACCGGCGGTTACGAGCAGACGCGTATCGTGGACAACACGGAAAGCAAGTCCCGCTATTACCGCTTCGACCCCAAGTATTTCTATATGTCGGGTTTCAACTACATGCTTAACATTTACTTCAGATTCTAAGAGCCATGAAAAAGAGTATCATTATCCTTTTCGCCGCTGCGGCGGCACTGGTTTCCTGCCAGGGTCTGAAGGAAGAGTTCCAGCCGGTGTTCACCTTCGGGGACCCGGGATATGAGGAATTCGTGCCCGTGGATATGGACGCGGAGGTGAACGCCACCATCGCCCAGATCAAGGCCCTCTATACCACCCACGGCAAGCCGGTGGAGATTACCGATGACCTTATTATCAAAGGTCAGATAACCACCTCCGACGAAGACGGCAACGTGTACCGTGAAATCTACATTCAGGACGCCACGGGCGGTCTGGACGTGAAGCTGGGCCGTTCGTCCTCCTACGACGACTTCAAGCCGGGCCAGATCCTGTACATTAAGTGCAAGGGACTCACCATCGGCGAGTACGGCTACAAGAGCGGCACCTATTATGGCGCCGGCCTTCTTCAGCTGGGTCTCAAGGGCGACGGCTGGCAGGATTATGAGGACAAGGTGACCACCACCGTTCCCGAATATGAGACCGCCTACATCGACCTTCTTCCCATCATCAACAAGCACATCTTCCGTGGACGGATTATTCCGGAGGGGGATCCCGAACGCATCCAGCCCGCCACCTATACGGGCGCGGAGCTCACGGCCATCAAGGACAACACGCAGAGCGCCATTGTGGGCAATCTGTGCTTCCTGCCGGGCCTGACCTACGGGAACAAGGCCGGCGGCAAGGAGGTCTTCTGCCTCTTCTATCCGGACCCCAACCTGAACCACACCAAGAACGAGGCCTGGAACCGCGTGTTCCTTTCTTCGCCGATGAACAACACCTCCACCGACGACTACACCTTCGGCATCACCACCTGGGCGCTCACCAAGAACCGCTTCTATCAGCTGGCATCGGCCGGTCTGTGGGACGACGTGGAGATCGGTGATTCCAGCCTGGGCAAAGTGGGGACCGCCATCACCAAGGAGTCCAACTTCGGTTATGTGAAGCCCTACAAGGAGGTGATTCTGGAACATCCCAGCGCCCAGAGCGTGAGCCAGTATTTTGTGTACGATGGCGTGGAAGTGCAGATCCGCACCAGCGGCTATTCCCGTTTCGCGGACATCGAGATTCCCGCCACCGTTCGCTCCGGACGCCAGAAAGTGGACGTTCTGGGTGTCCTGTCCCGCTATCAGGGCGGAGTCCAGTTCACCCTTCTGGATGTGTATAAGGCCGGAACCAAAGAAAGTTTGATCAAATAATGAGTACAACCCGTTTTATTGCCAGGCTTTGCGGCCTGGCTTTCCTTATGACTACTGCTTGCAACAACCAGTCGGAAAACGTCTTCCTGAAGGAGTGGGACACCCCTTACGGCACACCGCCCTTCTCGAAAATCACCATCGACATGTACAAGCCCGCCTTCCTCGCCGGCATCGACGAGCAGAAGGCCAATGTCCAGGCTATCATCGACAATCCCGATGC
>JAFZKT010000006.1 GCA_017553545.1 Bacteroidales bacterium
AGGTCGGCTTCCGTGAATGTGATTTTGTCTTTGTTGCAGCCCGTGAGCAGCACGGCCAGAGAGAGGAAGAAAAGGATACGTTTCATAGATTAAGTTTTAGTATTGCAAAGTTAAGATTTTTTTTCGTACCTTTGCAGTCCCGTCCGCTGAGACGGAGTTTCAACGCTTTAAGCCCGGAGGGGTGGGTGAGTGGCTGAAACCAGCAGTTTGCTAAACTGCCGTACGGGTTATTCTGTACCACGAGTTCGAATCTCGTCCCCTCCGCCAAAAGGTATGCAGCTGGTCGCGCAAGCGACCGGCTGTTTTTGGTTCCGGGCCCGTCGAAAACTTGTTTTTGTAAGGGTCCGGGGCCGGAAACAGCCAGGTGGCCCGAAGGGGCACAGCTGCATTCTATGCTTGGCAGGACCCTCCGGGAGGATAAGAGATAGCGGCGGCCGCAGGCCGACGGAATCTCGTCCCCTCCCCTCGAGGGGCTCGTCGGCAGAAGCCGCCGGTTCGCTTCGCTCATATCAAGGCAGGACCCTCCGGGAGGATAAGAGATGCCGCAAGCCGCGCCAGCGGCGCAGCGGAATCTCGGAGGGGACTTAAAACCTTTTGGTTTCTGCGTGAATTATCACTACTTTTGCATTTGTTGCAATACGATTATGAGACGTCTTCTTCCCCTTCTCTTCCTAACGCTGGCGTTTGCCGGCTGCTGCAAAAGAGGCAAGCACTCTGACAATCCTCCGTCATTCAATGAAAGCGACCTTGTCGGCGCGTGGGTTTGTACGGAGTGGGTCTCCGGCAGCAACGCACCGTTGTCCAACCCCGACATCTCTTTTGAGGTCAATACGGATCATACTTCCGTGTTTCATCCCGGTGGTGCTGAAGCCTATCCCCTGACCTGGGCAATCAATGGAGGCAAACTGGAGTTGTCCGGTTATGCCAACTTACAGGAATGCACATTGAAGAAACTGGACAAGAAGCATTTTGTCTGGGCTCTAAAATACGATAACGGCGATCAGGCACAGGCTTCGTTCACCAACCTTTTGCAGATCCTGCCGGGCAGGTGGAAAAGCGTATCGGCATCACTTGGCGAATTCGACATAACAATCGATGCCTCCGGCACCTCTACCTGGGTCAAAGGCGAAGCCTATCCGGAAAACATCAAATGGTCGCTGGTGTTTGGCAATAAGAAGGCCCGTCCATTCATCAAGTGGGAGGGCGTCAACGTGGACTTTGCCGACAGTTTTGACATCGGTGATGTCACGGATGATAGAATATTAATGACCTCCGCCATGCCCGACCAGGTAACCTTCACCCGTCAGTAAAACCACCCTCATCTATGAAAAAATTATTGACAAGTATTGCCGTGGTCCTGCTTATCGCGGCTTGTGGAAAGCCAAATGATGACCAGGTATTCAAGCTGAATATTGAAAAGACGGAGTTCCTCGTAAATGGAACGAATCCCATCGAGATTCCCTATACCGTGGACGGGGCTACCGCAAATACCGTTGTGGGTGTTTCCGGTTATGATCCCGACATGTTTTGTGTGAGCGTGGAACCCGACAAGATTGTGGTGATGCCACTGATTAACTGGGCTGCAGGCGATATGCTTGCTTACGCCGATTCCCGGACAGGGAAGGTTTCCCTGGTGAACCTTTGCTTCGAACGCGAGACCCTCAAAACGCTTTACAATCCATACAGCACAGACATCGACTTTATGGTCGAAAGAACCGGCGGGTACTTGGAAATCCCCCTGATTACAAGCCTTGACATTAGCATCGATTGTACGGACAGTTGGATTCATTATGTGGAAACCAAGTCCCATAAATCCACCATCGTCCTTTCCATTGATGAAAACCCCAAAACCAGCGTACGCACCGGCGCGGTGGACCTCCTTCGCAAAGGACAAGCAGATAACCTCCTTATGACAGTGATTATTGCTCAGAAGGGACAATAATTCCGGTACCTGCTACTGCAAATAGCTGCTCCACAGCGCCCTCACATCCTCCCACTGATAATACGGGAAGCCCTCGAGGCCTAAAATCTCCGTTTCGCGTTCGTTCAGGAGGACTTTCACCAGGACGTCGCCTTTGCAGCCGCGGTAGAAAACCAGCTGGAAGTTGCCGGCGAAGGGCGTATAGCGCCAGCCGGGCCAGTCAATGCAGGTTTCAAACGAACGTCTTTCCGCAACACCCTTGAACCCCAGCCGTGAAGAGGTGGCCAGCAGGTGCCAGTCGTGGCCGAAACGGAAATCTGCCGCAACGGCGCCGGTGGCGATGGCAGCATCGGCCTTCTCGATGATATCCCGGACGATAAGATCCACGGGCTTCATCCGCTCATCCCCGAACTCGACGCTGTTGCACTGACGCATGTAGATCTTTACCGCATGGCGCTGCTCGAAGAAGACCAGGTCCTCCAGCGTGAATAAATCAAACAGGCGATCGTCCAGGCCGAAAGCCGGGCAGGTGGCTGCGGCCGAGAAGGTGTCCTTCATCAGGCGAGTTATGCTGCCTACAACGCTGCGGGCGGCCGATGTATCCGTAAAGACTTTCACCATGAAGTCCTCCTTGGCATAGGCGTGGTTCTCCCCCATCCGGTGCGCGTAATTGCTCACGCTGTCACGGACGTAACGGGGATCGTCGGTGCTCATGATTTTCATGATCTCCTCGCCGGTGTCCCAACTCACATCCAGGTCTCCCTGCATGGAGAGCAGTTCGCCGGTAAAGGCCGACATACTCACCAGCACGCGGGGAACGATGCTGGAGCGGGCCGTAATCTTCTTGCTGCCCTTCTTGAAGACATCCTTGTAATTGACGTACATCCTGTGGGCAATCTGCCGATGCTCCTGCGCTCCCAGCGGAGTGAGACGGCCGTCCATATGGTCATGAAGAATGATGACGGAGTCTATCTGTCGCATGGCTGCGATGCCCGCGGGGGTAAGAATCCCCGCATCGTTTGCCTTATGATAACGCTCCGCAAGCTTTTCATAGTCCCCGCGACTGTTCCAGTTGCTGCGGGCGCCGTGCCGGCCGTAGTGACTGATGTAGAAGGGTTTGTAACCTTTCGGCGCGGGCGTCTGCGGCCCCGGAATATACTCGTACGGGTCCGTGTTGATGAGCGCGCGATGCACGTTTTCACGGATATCGGCCACCAGGGATTCATGTTCGCTCTGGGCGAAAACCGAAAGCGGGAGGAGGACAAGGAGGAGGATTAAGGATCGTTTCATATTATGGTTATTATTAATCAAGAGATTCTTCGCTTCGCTCAGAATGACATGCGCTTCGCTCGGAATGACAGCGAATCAACCCACAGGCCTATCATAGTAAAAACAGCATTGAGCGGAAGGATTTCGTAGCTGAACTTGTAGCCGCCGAACCATTCCTCGGAATTCAGATCCAGCAGCAGGCACAGCAGCGGAGCCAGGACACATACGAAGGGCACCAGGCGATCCCGGACCTTGCGTTTGAACAGCAGGCCGAAGGCGAACAATCCCAGAATGGGTCCGTAGGTATAACTGGCCAGCCTGTATACGGCGTCGATGACACTGGTGGAATTGACCGCATAGAACAGGAGGATGCAGCCGAACATCAGAATGGCCATCCCGCTGTGCACCCATTTGCGGTAACGGTCTTTCCCTCCCAGGATGTCGATGGTAAAGGATGTGGTCAGGGCCGTAAGGGCGCTGCCTCCGGCGGGGAATCCCGCCATCACCAACCCCAGGATAAACAGTCCCGCCACCAGCGGCGCCGCCGGAAGCAGGCCGCTCCAGGCGACTGCCGGGAAAAGGCCGTCACCGGTGGCCAGGATATTATGGGTGGCTGCGAACTGATGGAGATACACCCCCAGGAAAAGGAACAGGGCAATAACCACAATCTGCAGCAGAACGCTTACAATCAGGTTTTTCTGAGAATCCCGGAGGTTCCTGCAGGCCAGCGTCCGCTGCATCATATCCTGGTCCAGGCCCGTGCAGGCCACCACGGTAAAGAGTCCGCCCAGCAGCTGCTTGAAGAAGAACTGCGGGTGGTTTACATCGTCAAAATAGAAAACCCTCATAAGCCCGCGGTCCGGTTCCCCAACTTCCCGGCCGATGAGCGCCAGGCACAGCACCACCGAAAGGAGCATCACCACTGTCTTGACAATGTCCAGGCCGATTACCGCCTTCACCCCGCCCCGAACCGTATAGAGCCATTCCAGGGCCATTACCACCAGGGCGGTGAGCCAAAGCGGAATCCCCAGCGGACCGGCCAGCAGAAGCTGGAGCGTGGCAATCATCAGGAACAGCCGCACGGATGCCCCCAACAACTTGGACACGAAGAAGAACCACGCCCCCGTCCTGTGCGACAACACCCCGAAACGCTTGTCCAGGTATTCGTACACGGACACCACGTTCAGACGGAAGTAGAGGGGAGAAAGCACGAAGGCGATGACCAGATAGCCCAGGAAAAAGCCGATGCACATCTGCAGGTAGCCGAAACCCACGCTTCCCACCATGCCCGGGACGGACACATAAGTGACGCCCGACAGGCAGGACCCTATCATGGCAATGGCCACCTTCCACCAGGCGGTGGAACGGGTTGCATAAAAGTCCTTAGGCATTCTTGACGTTGTCTTTGAACGAACGGCCCACCGGCAGTTTCTCCTCCACGCCCATCAATTGCACCTGCGCCGCCGTGCGTTTTTCAATGCGCCAGAGCGGAACGATGTAAGAACGGTGGATGCGCACGAACTTCCCGTCCGGGAGCATGTCCATCACGCTCTTGAGGGCAATCTGGGAGACAATATCCTCCCGATGATCCACATGGAAACAGGCGTAATTGTTGCGGCCTTCGATATAGCGGATGGCCGACAGAGGAAGATGGATGGTTTTGTAGTCCGCCTTGATGCGGATTTCCCCGGTAAGGGCGTCCCCGGCCTCCGAGCGTTTGCTCTCCAGGGCCTCGGACGCGGCGGTTTGCCGATCGTCGGCCTCCTTCACCCGCGAGAGGGCCTTTAGCCTGGCGGCCAGATAGCCGACGGGGATGGCGTAGGCGTTCACTGCCAGGAACAGCACCCACATCGCCCGCACGTGGGGGAGCATCTGCCCCACCCGGGAAGCGGGCGTAATGGGAAAATTCACCGGAGTAAAGGTCATCAGCAGGTTTACCGCCACCATCAGGAACAGCACGCCCACCGCCGTGGGGACGCTTCCGCGACCGGCCTGTGCCAGCAGCGGTCCCAGCACCTTACGGCCCACAAACAAAACGCCGTAGAGCCAGAGCACGAACAGCAGGACATAGTCCGGGTGCACCGAAAACCATTCTCCCAGGGGGAACAGGAACAGCAGTCCCGGCAGAATGGCGGCACAGAAAATTACGTCGAACCAGACTACAGTCTTCAAGGCTTACAGTTCATAGCCCGCAAACTCTATGTCGCGGGGTGCACGCTCCTTAAGATCGGCCCGTCTGTAGGCCTTTTCAAGATACTTTTTAACATCATCCACGCTCTTTCCCTGGCGGGCGGCGATGACGGCCTTGAGGTACCACACCTTCGGATCTCCGCAGTGGGCGGTCTTCATGGCCTTGTCCAGCTGGTCCGTGAGGATGAGGGAGAGCACGCTGTTGTGGCAGCAGCCCTTCGGATTCTCCAGTACACGGACGGCCTCTTCATATTCACCGGTGAGGATGAGGACGGTTCCAAGATTGGCCTTGGCATCTTCACTGCCGCTGCGGCGGAAGCAGTCTTCCGCCACCTTCAGATCATCCTTGTGCAGGGCCAGCACGCCCTTGGCGTTGAGGACGTCGGCATCTTCCGGCAAATCCTTGAGGCCTGCCTCGGCTTTGTCGTCCTTCCCCTGGTTTATGTACAGGACCGCCAGGTTGTACTGGGCACGCTCGCTGCCGAAACGTTCGATGGCCTTCTTGTAGATGCTTTCCTTCTGGCCTTCATCCTTGGAGACGGAGGCGGCACGCAGGAGGGCTTCCTCGTCCAGGACGCTCTCATTGTTCTCCAACAGGGCCAGGAGTTCTTCATTGGTATAGTTCTTCTTCTCCACGTTGGCGATGAGACGGGCGCGACGCAGTTCCGGAAGCACCTCCCCCTTGAGAGCGGTGAATACCTGGGACATGTTGCGGATCTCGCTTTCACGTACGGCAGGATCACTGTACATGGAAAGGACGCGGAGAATCAGGTTCTTGTCTTCCAGGTCGCTTTCCTGTACCAGCTGCTGGAAACCTTCCCAGTCTTCGCCGACGCTGCGCACGGAGGCGCTGCCAACCTCATGGCCCTTGGCCACTTGTTTCAGCGCTTTTTCGGCGCTGGCGCCACGGTTTTCCGACAGTTCGTTGTTATGGCTCTCCGCGCCTTCCGGGGAAGCGTAGGCCACAATTTCCGTGGAGACGCTGGCGCCCTCTTCCTTGGCCGCATCCAGGGCCGCCAGGAAATCCGCCACGCTCTGGCCCTTCAGTTCCGAAGAACGGACCTCCGAACTGTTGACCAGGTATTTGATCTGGCCTTCGGTGGTGGTGGAGATGACATCCTGGTAATTGTCGGCCTTGAAGGCAAGGTTGCCCGAACGCTTGACCAGCATATAGGTGGTGTTGGCGCCATCGGCCACGCGCTTACCCGGAAGGTCTATGCTCTTCTTGCCGGCGATGACCTTTCCGCGCAGCTCCAGATAGCAGCGTTCCATGCCTTCCACATAGTCGAAGTGCACCTTTTCGCTCACTTTCTGTCCCTCGCTGGAAACCACCTTGTAGTTGTCCTTCACGTTTTCACCCTGGTATTTGAAAGGCTTCATGGCCACTTCCCCGCCGTCATAGACGATGACGGGCGTCACCTCCAGGATGGCGCTGGGATGGAAGTAGTCCTTGGGGTAGGAAACCGTGACGATGGCGTCAATGGTTCCGCCCACGACCTCCAGCACGGGAGGGTTGCATTCGACCTTCACATTGTCGGCCATCTTGGCCATTTTTTCCGGGGAGGCACAGGCGACTGCGAGCAGCACTACAGCCAGAGAAACGATGAATTTTTTCATATTGGTTACGCTTGTTTCAGATTCACATTAGGCACAAATATACATATTTTTTTGTAAATTTGCACGCCTATGGACTTACAAGCGCTTAAGAACAAATACGACATAATCGGCAACGATCCTTCGCTGAACGACGCCCTTGAAACGGCGGTGAAGTTCGCGCCCACCGGCCTTTCCGTCCTCATCCAGGGGGAAAGCGGCGTGGGTAAGGAGAATGTAGCCCGTATCATCCATCAGTTCAGCGCGCGCAAACAGGGAAGTTTCTTCGTCGTGAACTGCGGCGCTTTGCCCAAAGAGCTTGTAAACTCGGAACTGTTCGGCCATGTGAAAGGCTCTTTCACCGGCGCCGTAGAAAACCGCAAGGGTTATTTCGAAGAGGCCGACGGCGGCACGCTCTTCCTGGACGAAATTGCGGAACTCCCGCTGGAAAGCCAGGCCCTGCTGCTGCGCGTGCTCCAGAGCGGCGAATACCGCAAGGTGGGCTCCAACAAAGTGGAGCACACGGACGTGCGCATCGTCGCCGCCACCAACATCCACCTGTATGAGGCGGTCAAGCGCGGGAAGTTCCGCGAAGACCTCTATTTCCGCCTTTCCGCGGCCCAGCTCCGCATCCCGCCCCTGCGGGAAAGAAAAGGAGATATCTACCTGTTGTTCAGGAAGTTCACGTCTGATTTTTCGGAAGTGAACGGCATGTGCAAGATCAGCCTCCGGCCGGATGCCATCCGCCTTTTGGAGAGCTACCGCTGGCCTGGCAACATCCGCCAGCTGCAGGGCTTCACCCAGTCGCTCACCGCACAGCTCTCCGTGAAAGTGACGCCCACCCTCCAGCGCATCGAACTGGGGGCGGCGGATCTTCAGCCGCTGATGCCCCGGGAGCAGGGAGACCCCATTCCCATGGTGTACGAAGGCCCCCAGCCGTCCGGACCCGCCTTCGGGGCCGATGAACGCCAGGCCATCCTCAAAGCCATCTTCGACCTGAAACAGGAAGTGGACACCCTGAAGGCCCGCCTGGACCGCCGGGAACTGCCCGTTTCTCCCGCCCCGGCACCCGAAGAGGAAGCCGAGTGGCAGGAGCAGGAAACCGTTCCCCAGGAAGAGACCTCCCTCAGCGTCCGCCGCAACGAAGAAGAACTCATCCGCGCCGCGCTGGAAAAGTTCCACGGCAACCGCAAGAAAGCCGCGGAGGAACTGGGCATGAGCGAACGCACCCTCTACCGTAAACTCCCGCCGGAATACCGTAAGAAATGAAGCGCCTCCTCCGCATATCCGTCATTGTCGGTTTGATCGGCAATCTTGCCACCTCGTGCGGGATTTACTCCTTCACGGGCACTTCCATCCAGGCCGATGTAAACACCATCACCATCCCCTACGTGGAATACAAGGCCCTGCGGGTGAACCCCTCCCTGTCGAACGACCTCACGGAGGCCCTGCAGGACAAGTTCCGCAAACTCACCCGCCTGGAACAGGTGGATGTGGACGGAGACCTGGAACTGGTGTGTGAAGTTACCGGTTATGACGTGAAAGCCACCGCCGTGCAGGCCGATGAACAGGCCGCACAGAACCGTCTCACCGTCACCGTGAAAATAGATTTCACCAACCGCAAGTATCCGGAAGACGACGTCTCCAACAAGAGTTTCAGCGCCTACGAAGACTTCGACGCAACCCTGTCCCTGGATGCCGTGGAAAGCACCCTCTGCGAAACCATCGTCGAGAAACTGGTGGAAGATATCTTTAACGCAACCGTGGCCCAATGGTAACAGACGCTTCGCATATCAGCCTCCATGCGCTCACCCTGGACGAACTCACGGGGGTGGTAAACCTGTATCCCTGGTACGCCGCCGCGCGGATGGAGTTGTGCCGCAGGATGTTCTCCCTGGGTCCGGATGCGTGGAGCGAAGAAGAGTTCGCTTCGCAGGCCCTGTATGTGGCCGACCGTGCGCAATTTTCGGCCTTGCTGCGCAGTGCCGCCAAAGGGGATTTCGCGGACGCCGATGCCAAAAAACTGCTGACATCGCTGCTGGATGCCCCCTCCGAAAACCAGGCGCATGCCGTACGGGTGGTCGGCGGAGATTATTTCTCGCAGGCCCAGTACGACAAAGTGAAGGACGGCGGCGGACAGACCGGCGGGATCTTTTCGCGGATGGCGCTTCGCAACCAGCCAGAAACCCCGGTGAGCACCGGTTCGGCCGAACCCATCGCAGAACGCTTCACCACAGAAACCCTGGCCTCCATCTTCCTGGAACAAGGTCAGTATGAGGAAGCCAGACGCATTTATTCCCGGCTGGTTTTGGATATTCCGGAAAAAAGTGCTTACTTTGCATCCCTTATTGAAAAAATAGACAAAATAATATGAACACAGCATTCACCTTCCTGGTTGTCCTGATTATTATCGCGGCCGTCCTCCTTATCGCAGTCGTTCTCCTGCAGAGCGGCAAGGACGGTGGACTGGCAACCAATTTCACATCGGCCAATCAAACTCTGGGTGTACGCCAGACGGCCACCATCCTGGAAAAAGCCACCTGGTATCTGGTAGCTTTCATCCTGGTTGTCAGCATCATAACCGTTTTCGTCGCCCGCGGCGGCAAGGACAGCAACGCGACTATTTCCGCCTCCAAGGCCGGGACTGAGCAGGCCGCTTTGCCCCTCAGCCAAAGCCAGAATGCAAACCCCGAAGTCGTAAACGATAACGCAGACGCAGGGACCAACAACGAATAAACCGTCATCCGGATTATATTTTTAAAGCTCCCGGCCAAACAGCCGGGGGCTTCTTTTTTCTGCCAAATTGTCAGTTCCCAGGGAAAGGAACGGAGATTGATGGTCTCCGGGTGCCTGGATACAACCGGGCAAAAAGGAGATTATACTATGGCAGAAAACAATAATTCATTTCTGGACAGATTCGCCATCAACCTGAACGAAAGGGCGGCGCAAGGGAAGTTGGATCCCGTAATCGGCCGCGACGACGAAATCCGCCGCGTGCTGCAGATCCTCTCCCGCCGTACCAAGAACAACCCCATCCTGGTGGGCGAACCGGGCGTGGGCAAGACGGCCATCAGCGAAGGCATCGCCCAGAATATCGTGAACGGGCAGGTGCCCGAAAACCTGAAATCCAAGAAGGTGTACTCCCTGGATATGGGCGCGCTCATCGCGGGTGCGAAATATCAGGGTGAGTTCGAGGAGCGTCTGAAGGGCGTGGTGAAGGAAGTGGTGGACAGCGCCGGCGAAATCATCCTGTTCATCGATGAAATCCATACGCTGGTGGGTGCCGGCCGCTCTTCCGGCGCCATGGATGCTTCCAACATCCTGAAGCCGGCCCTGGCCCGCGGCGAACTCAGGACCATCGGCTCCACCACCCTGGACGAATACCAGAAGTACTTCGAGGCCGACAAAGCCCTGGAGCGCCGCTTCCAGATGGTGATGGTGGACGAGCCCTCCCCCGCAGAGAGCATCGCCATCCTCCGCGGCCTGAAGGAGCGTTATGAGAACCATCACAAGGTGCGCATCGAGGACGACGCCCTCATTGCCGCCGTGAATCTGAGTCACCGTTATATCACATCCCGTTTCCTCCCGGACAAGGCCATCGACCTGGTGGACGAAGCCGCCTCAAAGCTGCGCCTGGAGATGAATTCCGTCCCCGAACCCATCGACGACCTGAACAGCGACATCCGCCAGAAGGAGATCGAGCGGGAGGCCATCAAGCGCGAGGGGGCATCGGCCAAGATGGAGAAACTGGAGGCCGAGCTGAAAGAACTTCAGGCCCGTCGCGACGCCCTGATGAAGCGCTGGAATGAGGAAAAGGAGACGCTGTCCGGCGTGCAGAGCGCCCGGCAGGAGCTGGAGGACCTGAGCCTGCAGGCCCGCACCGCCGAACGCAACGGGGATTACGCCAAGGTGGCGGAAATCCGTTACGGCCGGATGGCGGCCACACAGAAGCGCATCGAGGAACTCACCGCGAAGGCGGCAGCCATCAAGGATCCGCTTGTCACAGAGGCGGTTACGCCGGAAGATATCGCCGAGGTAGTGGCCAAATGGACCGGCATCCCCGTGAAGCGGATGCTGGAAAGCGAGAAGGAAAAACTCCTCCGGATGGAAGGAGAGTTGCACAAACGCGTGGTGGGCCAGGACGAAGCCATCAAGGCCGTGGCCGATGCCGTACGCCGCAGCCGCGCGGGACTCTCCAGCGAGAAGCGGCCCATCGGCTCGTTCCTCTTCATGGGTACCACGGGCGTGGGCAAGACCGAACTCGCGAAGGCCCTGGCCGCGTTCCTGTTCAACGACGAGAATATGATGACGCGTATCGACATGTCCGAGTACCAGGAGCGGCACACCGTCAGCCGGCTGGTCGGCGCGCCTCCGGGATACGTGGGTTACGATGAAGGCGGCCAGCTCACCGAGGCCGTGCGGCGCAAACCCTATTCCGTAGTGCTGCTGGACGAAATCGAAAAAGCCCACCCGGACGTATTCAACGTGCTGCTGCAGGTGCTGGACGACGGCCGGCTCACGGACAACAAGGGCCGCACCGTGGACTTCAAGAACACGATTCTGATCATGACCTCCAACGCCGGAGCCGACATCATCCAGAGCTATATGGAGAAACTTCCGGACGTGGACGGCGTGGACATGCAGGCCATCGCCACCCGCCGGAGCCTCCTGGAGGAATGCCGCGGCAAGGTGCTGGACGTGCTGAAGATGACGGTCCGTCCGGAGTTCCTGAACCGTATCGACGAAATCATCATGTTTGACCCGCTCACCAAGGCCGATATCCGCGATATCCTTCACATTCAGGAAGCGGACCTGCAGGAGAAACTCTCCCAGAGCGGCATCTCGCTGCAGTTCACGCCGGAATTCGAGAACTGGATGACGGAACACGGCTATGACCCCGCCTACGGCGCCCGCCCCGTGAAACGCCTGATGCAGCGCGAACTGGTGAACCTCCTCGCCAGAAACCTGCTGGACGGCAGCATCAAAAAAGACTCCGCCGTAACGGTGGACGTTTCCGGCGGAGAAGTGGTGGCGCGGTAAGGGGCCCAGGCACCTGCGCCAGAGGGGAGCCATACCTGCGCCAGATTGTGCAGTCACCTGCGCCACGCGGGCCGCGTGCAACACCGCCGCGTGCAACACGGCAACGTGCAACACGGCAACGGATAACGCGGGCAGCGGATAACGCGGGCGGCGGGAAACACGGCAACGGGCAACGCCCTACACCTCCGTGGCGGTGGCGAACTCCTGAAGGAAACGCATGTCGTTCTCAAAGTAGTGGCGGAGGTCGTTCACCTGCCACTTGAGCATGGCGATACGCTCCACGCCCATACCGAAGGCGAAGCCGGAATATTTCTCCGGATCGATACCGCTGGCTTTCAGGACATTGGGATCCACCATGCCGCAGCCCATGATTTCCAGCCAGCCGGTGCCTTTGCAGATGTTGCAGCCCTTACCTTTGCAGATATTGCAACTGACGTCAACTTCCGCCGACGGTTCCGTGAACGGGAAGTAGGAAGGACGCATGCGGATCTGCGTGTCCGCCCCGAACATCTCGCGGGCGAAAAGGAGGATGGCCTGCTTCAGGTCTGCGAAAGTGACATCCTTGTCGATGTAAAGGCCCTCCACCTGGTGGAAGATGCAGTGGGCGCGGGCCGATATGGCCTCGTTGCGGAAAACGCGGCCGGGGCACACCACGCGGATGGGCAGTGACTGCGACTCCATCGTGCGCACCTGCACGGAAGAGGTGTGGGTGCGGAGAAGCAGCGGGTTCAGGTGGCCGGTGCTTACGAAGAAGGTGTCCTGCATCTCGCGGGCGGGGTGGTTCGGCGGGAAGTTGAGGGCCTCGAACACGTGGTAATCGTCTTCGATTTCCGGACCTTCGGCCACATCGTACCCGAACTTGCGGAAAATGTCCACAATCTGGGCGCGGACAATGGAAACGGGATGGCGGCTTCCCAGCGGGAAGGCATCCCCGGGCATGGAAAGGTCTTCCTTGGGCTCCGACGCCTCTGCGGCGGCCTCCGCGGCCTCTTTCAGCTCTTCAATCTTTGCCGTGGCGGCCTTCTTCAGCTCATTGAGCTTCTGGCCATATTCCCGCTTGAGTTCCGGCGCGATGCAGCGGAACTGCTCCATCAGCGCGGTGATTTCACCCTTCTTGCCCAGCAGACGCACGCGGGCTTCTTCCACATCCTTCTGCGTGGCGGCCTTCAGACTGGCCAGCTCCGCAAAGATTCTTTCGATGCTTTCCTTCATATTCTATTTCTTGTTTTTCCGTTTATCGCGGGCTTCCTGGGCCCTTTTTGCACCGGATTTCCAGTATTTTTTCCACTGCTCTTCGGTGAAAAATTTCTGATAAGTCCGGTCTATCTGCTCCATCCACTTGTCCTGAATGGTAATGTATAAATCCGTATTCTCCACCTTGGCCCGCTGCATTCCTTCCAGTTCTTCACTCATGGCCTTATAGTCGTGCGTGAGGGTGGAGTCCACGTAGAATTCCTGCCAGTATTCCAGCTGGAGGATACTGCTCAGGCGCTGCACCTCCTTGTCCACAAATTCCAGCAGTTGTTTTTCCTTCTGTTCCGGAGTTTTGGGCTGCTGATCCTGCGCCCGCACGGCGAATGCCGACAGGAGCATGACAGCGATGACGCTCAATAAACGATATTTTTTCATACCTTTGTAAATTGATGTCAGACGACAAAATTACGCAATTAATCGAAAAAGCCCAAACGGATATGCGAAAAACCATCCTGAAACTGGCCCTGACGGCCCTCGCCGTCCTCACCATAGAAAGCGGCTCGGAGGCCTGCACCAATGTCATCATCACCCGCGGCGCCACGCGCGACGG
>JAFZKT010000018.1 GCA_017553545.1 Bacteroidales bacterium
ATAGACGGCAAGACCATTCCGGAAGTGGCCGCCATGGAAATGTCTGAACTCCGGCAGTGGCTGGACAAGATTCCCGCGGGCTTCAACCAGCGGGAGAAAAACGTCTCGCGCGACATCCTGAAGGAGCTTCGCGAACGGGTGCAGTTTATGCTGGACGTGGGACTGGACTATCTGTCGCTGGACAGGCCGACGGGATCTTTGAGTGGCGGCGAAAGCCAGCGCATCCGCCTGGCCACTCAGATCGGCTCCAAGCTGGTGAACGTGCTCTATATTCTGGACGAACCTTCCATCGGCCTGCATCAGAAGGACAACCGCAAACTGATTGCTTCGCTGAAGGCTTTGAGGGACGAGGGAAACTCCGTGATGGTGGTGGAGCACGACGCGGAGACCATGCTCAGCGCGGACTGGCTGGTGGACGTGGGGCCTGGCGCTGGCTCTGAAGGGGGCCGGATCTGCCTTTCCGCCCCGCTGGAGACGCTGCTGTCTTCCGGGAAGGCTACAGAACACATGGTCATCGGCCCGTCCGTTACGCTGGATTATCTGAAAGGGCTTAAGAGCATCCCCGTGCCTGCGAGCCGTCGCAAAGGGAACGGCCTCTTCCTTACGCTGAAGGGCGCCACCGGCAACAACCTCAAAAGCGTGGACGTGAGTTTCCCGCTGGGCTGCTTCATTGGCGTCGCGGGCCTTTCCGGCAGCGGCAAGAGTTCGCTGGTGAATGAAACGCTGATGCCCATTTTAAGGCATAAACTCCACCGGTCCAAGGAGCGTCCGCTGCCCTACACGGCCCTCGAAGGGGTGGAGAACATCGACAAACTCATCGAGATTGACCAGAGTCCCATCGGCCGGACGCCCCGGTCCAATCCCGCCACTTTCACCGCCGTCTTCAATGACATCCGAATGCTCTTCGAGGAGACGCCGGACGCCAAGGTGCGCGGCTTCAAGGCAGGCCGATTCTCCTTCAACGTCCCCGGCGGCCGCTGCGAAGAATGCAAGGGCGCGGGCATCAAGGTCATCGAGATGAACTTCCTGCCTTCGGTGCACGTCCCCTGCGAAGTCTGCGGCGGACGGCGCTACAAGGAAGACACCCTGGCGGTCAAGTATAAAGGCAAGAGCATCAACGATGTATTGGAGATGAGTGTGGCCGATGCTTACGAATTCTTCAGCCCTGTCCCGCGCATTGCGGCGAAGTTGAAGTCCATGCTGGACGTGGGTCTGGGCTACATCCGCCTGGGCCAGAGCGCCGTCACTCTGAGCGGCGGCGAAAGCCAGCGGATGAAACTCTCCGCCGAACTCTCCCGTCCCTCCACGGGAAAGACGCTGTATATCCTGGACGAACCCACCACCGGCCTGCACTTCGAAGACATCAAAGTGCTGCTGGGCGTGCTCCAGCGCCTGGTGGACGCCGGCAATACCGTCATCATCATCGAGCACAATCTGGATGTGCTGAAGTCCGTGGATTACATTTTCGACATGGGCCCTGCCGGCGGTACCGCGGGTGGCCGCATCGTGGCTTCCGGCACCCCGGAGCAGCTCGCTTCCAATCCCTCCTCCGTCACCGGCCCGTTCCTTCGGGAGGTGCTATAGCGTCTGCCCGCCGATGAATTCGCGGAAGATGCTGGTGGGCGGGATGGCGGCAATCTCTGAGGGCTGCAGAGGCACGATATAGGAGAGGAACTTCAGCAGGCGCAGGGCATCCGCATAGGCGGCCGATGACGGCTGGATGCGGCGCAGCAGCGGTTCCGCGTAATAGCGCAGGGCCGGGAGTTCGTACAGCAGGGCCGTGTTGAACTGGGAATCCGCGTTCTCCTGGAAGGGGAAGATGTGGCTGTATTCCCCGCGGCGCACGGACGGCCAGCGGAGGATGGTATCTTCCGGCGAAATGCCCCGAACGCGGTTGTCGCGCACCATCCGCCGCAGCAGGCGGTTGTCCGTGGTGGAAATGCAGCAGTTTTCGTCCAGTTTCAGGGAGGTAAGGGCCGATGCATAAATGCGGTAGATGCGGCTCTGGTCCACCGAAGGAACCATGGCGGGATCCAGGGCGTGGATGCCTTCCATCACCAGGATGTCGTTCTCTTCCAGATGCATCTTGTTGCCTTCGAAGAAGGGCTGTCCCTGCTTGAAGTCATAGCGCGGAATCTCCACTTCCCCGCCGGCGAGGAGCATATTCAGATGCTGCCCCAGCAGTTCCAGGTCCATCGCTTCCAGGGCCTCGAAGTCATAATTCCCGTCTTCGTCCTTGGGCGTACGGTCCCGCGAGACGAAGTAGTTGTCCAGTTCAATCACCTTCGGGTTCATCTCCAGCACTTTCAGCTGCTGGGCCACCCTTAACGACGAAGACGTTTTCCCGCTGGATGACGGACCGGCCAGAAAGACAATCTTCACGCGGTCCCGGGCGGCGAAGATTTTATCGGCCAGAGAGGCATATTCCCTTTCCTGACGGGCCTCGCAGAGGTTAATCAGCTGGACCGCCTTCCCATCCAGCAGCCGCTGATTGAGGGCGCCCACACTCACGATGCCCGTGGCCTTGCACCAGTAGCCGTACTCCTTCAGCGTATTCACCAGCCGGAGCTGTTTCTGGCGCGGAATGGTGCGGGTGATGTCCTCCTCCGACGGATACTGCAGGCAGAAACCGTGGTGGTAGGGCATCACGTCGAAGACTTTCAAGTAACCGGTGGAAGGAACCAGCGGGCCGTAGAAGTTGTCCGGCACGCCGTCCAGCCAATAGACCGTGCAGAAATAACGGCCCGACGAACGCTGCAGCCCCGCCTTGAGCGGCTGTTTCTGTGCCTCGAAGAGGGCCTCGGCCTGCTCCGAACGCATCTTCCCGTGCGTAAAGGGAAGGTCCAGCGCCACCAGGCGGCGCATTTCCTCACGGATGCGCATATAGTCCTCGTCCGGCAACTTGTCCCCGCGGAACTTGCAGTAATAACCGGCAGGCAGACTGTGATTGATCTTGAAAACCTTGTCCGGGAACAGGCTGCGTGCCGCCCGTTGCGCCAGGAAGCATAGGGAACGGAGATAAGCGCGTTTCCCGTCCGGATGATTATAGCCGATAAACTCCACCCGGTGCGGATAAAACACCGGGAAGTCCAGGGCTTTGAGCTGATGGTCCACCAGGACCGCCAGCGTGGGATATTCCTTCCCCGTCTTGGGGTCTGTTACCGTTTCCGGGGCGATGGCGCGCAGGGGACTCCCCTGCGCCACTTCGTAATCCCGGCCGTCGTTGATGCAGGTTACCGTGATTGTCATAGCAGCACGAATTTACGCATTATTTGCCGAAATAACAATTAATTGTTATCTTTGCGTCTCGAGTCAAACAAATGATTATGAAAAAATTCTACGTTCTGCTGTGCACCGCGCTCGCCGCGCTTGCCATCGTCTCCTGCAACAAGGAGCCCAAAGAGGAACCTTTCGTTGAGCCTGAAAACCAGACGGGCATCCTTTCCTCCACCGCCGTCTCCCTTATCAAGGAGGCAGATCCCAACTATTGGGGTGAATTCGTAAAATCCGCCCAGTCGGTGTACAATTTCCTCCGTTCCGTCAACTCCGGCAACACCGGTTTCGGAGCCGTGAAGGGTGAAATCGCCGACGCCCAGCCGGAAGAAGAATACTATGAACTTCAGGAAGATATCGATAATTGGTTCCGCGCCATCGAATTCAAGGACAACGTGAAGTTTATGACGGAGACCATCCGCCTGTCCCTCATCACCGGCGACCTTACCATCCAGAAGATAGAGCCCTTTGTGGTAGAAGTTAATCCCAAGGGCGAAATCGCAGACGAGCCGGAAGAGGAACCCGAGTATATGTTTGTCTATACCCGTTCCAACAATCCGCTGAACCTCACTTTCAAGTACAACGAAAAGAACTACAAGTTCCAGTTCGAGGCCCTGGATTCGGACAACAACATCATTAAGAGGTACCAAGGGAGTGGTACCGGTGAGTATGATGAGAATGGTAACTGGAACTCGAATCTTCCTTATGAGGAACTTAGGCAGGTTGCCGTTCCCAGCAAGGTGGCCCTGCACGTCACGGAAAACGGTGCCTCCTTCCTCGACGTTGTCCTGAACCCGAAATTCAACGATGTCAACTGGGATAACTTCTCCAACTTTACCGATGAAATCCTTGGCAGCGCCACCGTTACAATTCCCGGCTACAGCCTCCAGGCCACGGACGTAAAACTGTCCTACACCGGCATTGAAGGCAAACTGGAACTCTTCCACGGCAACACCAGTATGCTGGCCCTGGACGGCAAGATCGACATCGATTATCCCGGCAACTTCTGGGAGGAACCGAATATCGACTGGGAAACCGTTTGGAACAATATCGAAAGTGGTGACGCGGCTCTTATGCCCTTGCGTCTTGGCACGCGTATGGCCATCCCCAGCATCGTCAAGGAGGTTGCCTGGATTGCCTACACTGCCACCAACAAAGTGGAAGGTACGCTGAAAGTGATGGGCGGCCAGGTGGTCCTGAAGGGTCACGTCTACCCTCACTCGCTGCTTAAACTTGAACGCCAATCCAGTTCTATTTACGATGAACGTGACGCCCGTAACGCTGATTCCATGATCCAGCAGTACCTCCGTTTGGACCTGTCCTACAACAACGGCAGCAAGCCGCAGGGCCGCATCGTCTTTACGCCCATCGAGCAAAAGGTGGAGCAGGAGGAACCCGTGTTGGAGCCCAAGAATTACGCCGGCAGCCCCTATAAGTGGACCTGGGGCATCCGCTTCGCCGACTACAGCTTCAAGTCCTTCGATGAACTGCAAGAGACTGAAGACTTCGACGCAGTCATCGGCCAGGCCGCCATCTTTATGGCGCACGGCAACGCCATCTTCGACGAAGTAGAGGAAGATGAAGAGGAGCCGAAGCCGCTGGATCTTTAATTTATGGCCTATTACGAACTGAACGAGCAGGAACTCGGACGCCGGGCCTCCCTGCAACAATTGCGCGAGCTGGGTATCAATCCATACCCGGCTCCGCTTTATCCCGTCAACACCACCACGGCCGCCATCGCCGCCGGCTTCACCTCCCCTGAATCCACCGGGTTCCAGGACGTGTGCATCGCCGGCCGCATCATGAGCCGCCGCATCATGGGCGCCGCCTCCTTCATGGAACTCCAGGACAGCGAAGGCCGCATCCAGGTGTATGTGAAGCGGGATGAGATTTGCCCCGGAGAGGATAAGACGCTGTACAACACGGTGTTCAAGAAGCTCCTGGACATCGGCGACATCATCGGCATCAAGGGCTTCGCCTTCTTTACGCAGACGGGCCAACTGTCGGTGCACGCCAAGGAACTCACCGTCCTTTCGAAGTCCCTCCGCGTCCTCCCCATCGTGAAGACGGATGCCGATGGTACCGTCCACGACAGTTTCGAGGATCCGGAACTCCGCTATCGGCAAAGATACGTGGACCTGGTGGTGAATCCTTCCGTGAAGGACACCTTCGTCAAACGGACACAGATCATCGCCACCATGCGCGAATGCTTCAACGCGGAAGGCTGCCTGGAGGTGGAGACGCCCATCCTGCAGCCCATTCCGGGCGGTGCCACGGCGCGTCCCTTCATCACGCACCACAACGCCCTGGACGTGGACATGTACATGCGCATCGCCAATGAGCTGTACCTCAAACGGCTCATCGTGGGCGGCTTCTCCGGCGTGTACGAATTCGCCAAGAACTTCCGCAACGAAGGAATGGACAAGACGCATAATCCGGAGTTCACCTGCGTGGAGATGTACATCGCGTACAAGGACTACATCTGGATGATGGAGTTCACGGAAAAAATGCTCCAGAAGGTGGCCGAGGCTACCGGCGGCGTGCGCAAAGTCATCGGCGGGCAGGAAGTCTCTTTCGAGGGACCTTTCCGCCGCCTGCCCATCCTGGATGCCATCAAGGAGTATGCGGGCGTGGATGTAAAGGGGCTCAATGAAGAAGAACTGCGGGCCGTCTGCAAGAAGCTGAACGTGGAAGTGTCGCCGGAAATGGGCGTGGGGAAACTCATCGACGCCATCTTCGGGCAGTACTGCGAGCATCAGCTCATCCAGCCCACCTTCGTGATAGACTACCCCGTGGAGATGTCTCCGCTCACCAAGCGCTGCCGTTATGACGACACGCTCACCGAACGCTTCGAACTCTTCGTCTGCGGCAAGGAACTGGCCAACGCCTATTCCGAGCTGAACGACCCTGTGGACCAGCTGGAGCGCTTCGAGGAGCAGGCCGCGCTGAAGAGCAAAGGCGACGACGAAGCCATGTACGTGGACTACGACTTCGTGCGCGCGCTGGAATACGGCATGCCGCCCACCAGCGGTATCGGCATCGGCATCGACCGACTCACGATGTTTATGACCGGCGCGGAGTCCATCCAGGACGTGTTATTCTTCCCCATGATGAGGCCGGAAAAATTCTAACCATCCTCCGGAGGTTATTTTTTCTGAATCGTCGCTCCGCGACCCCTCCCATAAATGGGCCCCTCCCTCTTACACGGCCGAGGGTGGCCATGGATTCAGAAAAAACGAACCTCCTTCGGATGGAAGTAATTCGAAATGCGAACCGAAGTCATCACATCGAACCAGAACCCTAAGATCAAGAATCTGCTCCTGCTGCAGGAAAAATCCAAAGCGCGGCGGGAGCAGGGTCTTTTTGTGGTGGAAGGCCGGCGGGAACTGGAGCACTGCCTCGAAGCGGGCTACACCGTCCGGACCGTGTTCGTATGTCCGGAGATCGCGAGATGGCCGGTCGGGGCCGGCCATGACGAGGCCGTCATCCCCGGCCTGACCGGGGATCTCATCGAAATCCCCGAAACGGTGTACCGCAAGGTAGCCTATCGGGAAAGCACGGAGGGCATCATCGCCGAGGTGGAGTGCAAGTCGCTCACGCTGGAGGACTTGCGCCTTCCTGAGAATCCGCTGATCATGGTGCTGGAGTCCGTGGAGAAACCCGGGAACCTGGGGGCGGTGCTGCGGAGCGCGGACGCCGCCGGGGCCGATGCAGTCCTCATCTGCGATCCCCTCACGGACCTTTACAACCCCAACCTCATCCGGGCTTCCATCGGCGCCATCTTCACCGTGCCCACGGTCGCGTGTTCATCGGCCGATGCCATCGCCTTCCTGCAGGCCAAAGGCATCCAGATCCTGACGGCGCAGCTGCAGGATTCTTCCTTCTATTATGAAGTGGATATGCGCCGCGGCACCGCCCTGGTGATGGGCACCGAGTCCACCGGCCTTACATCGGCCTGGCGCAAAGCGGCCTCCGCCCACATCCGCATCCCCATGCTGGGACGCCTGGACAGCCTCAACGTGTCCGTCTCCGCCGCCATTTTGCTGTTTGAAGCGGTAAGGCAGCGGCAATAGCCGTCAAGCCGTGGTTGCAACCAACTGACTCTCAGCGAGAAACGCAAAATCGATGGGGCTATATAGCTCCATCGATTTTACTTTACGCATTGATAGTCAAATACCTACAATCACGCCTTTGTGGAGGCGATGGCTAGAACGGAAGGTCGTCCGAGGGTTCGGCGGCCGGAACGGGACCGTTGTAGTCCGGGCTTACGGGCGCCGGAGCGGGAGCTGCGGGTGCGACAGGTGCCGAAGGTGCAACGGGAGCCGGGCCGACCGGGGCCGATGAGGCAGGAGCCGGGGCCGCGGCTGCAGGCGCAGCGGCGTAACCGCCCTGGTAACCGGGCTGGCCGCCGGGCGCGGCTTCACCTTCCGGGCGTTTGCCCAGGAGTTGCAGGACGTCGGCTACCACTTCCGTGGTGTAGCGCTTGGCACCGGTCTGGTCCGTCCACTGACGGGTGCGGAGCTTGCCCTCGATATAAATCTGGGAGCCCTTGTGGACGAATTTTTCCGCTACGTCGGCGTTGTTGCGCCACACGACGACACTGTGCCACTCCGTGTTTTCGTGGGGTTCACCGTTGCGGTCCCGGTAGCGTTCCGTGGTGGCAAGACGGATGGTGGCTACCTTAACGGCGGCAGTGGGATTCTGGGGATTGGACTCAAGGTAACGTACTTCGGGGTCTGCGCCAACGTTACCGATCAGCATAACTTTGTTCAGTGACATAATACGATAGGTTTTAAACGGACGTCCTGTAAAACGTCTCTGCAAGATACGAAAAAAACGGGAATCCGGCTACAGAACAGCCGACATTTTTTCGGCCGATGGTTCCTCGCCGGTAAATAGCCTGTACCCGGCGATGGCCTGATGCAGGAGCCACTGCCTGCCGCCGATGTACTGCCGGCACTGGACCTGGTCCAGCGACGGATGTTTGTACTCGGCCTCCAGCACTATGGCGTCTTTCAGCGGAAGGCCGGCAGGGACCGGAGCCGAGGAGGGGAGGGTGTAGATAACAACGTCCGGCCGAAGGGCGACGGCCTCCTGGAAGGAGACAGCAGGATAGCCCAGCGCGGCGGCTTTCTCCAGGGATCGGCCGGTGACGGTAACCTGACAGCCGAGTAACTGTGCTGCGCGGGCGGCTGCGCGGGCGGCTCCACCGGTGCCCACGACAAGGGCATCACCGCCGACAGGGCCAAGCGCCCCCACAACCCCGTCCACATCCGTGTTGTAGCCCTTCAGGATGCCGCGGGAGCGAACCACCAGGTTCACGGCCCCGCATAACCTGGCGTCCTCCGACAGCCAGTCCACGGCCGCGAAAGCGTCCTGCTTGAACGGCGCGGTGACATTGATGCCTTTGTAGCCGTTCAAAAACGCCATCCAGGCATCTTCGAAATACTTTTCATCCAGCAGGTCATAGGCATAGCGCCCATCGTAGGCGGCGCTGAACAGCGCAGGTGAAAGCGAACCCGCCAGGGGGTGGCCTATGAGGGCGAAACGTTTCATCGGCCGCGGCGGAAAAAGGACTCGTGAATGTAGGACCCCAGTCCGCAAAGCGCCTGCATGAGCACCTGGGACTCGTGGTTGAGGACGGCATAGACCATAGCGGTTTCCGCCGTGATGGCGCTCCGGAGAGTGGCGAGGGAATCCGCCACCATGATGTGATAGACACCGAAGCCGCCGGGTACGGGAAGCATCGAACTCAGACTGCCGACAAGGGACAGGAACAGGGCGTCCACCATCCCCAGATCCGTCATCCCCGGCAGCTCATGCATAGCCTGAAGGATGGCGGCGCTCATGAGCCAGTAAATGCTCCAGAGGATGAAGGTGTAGAGGATGAAGAGCCAGCCCTTTTTCATCTGGCGGAAGGACTGCAGGCCCTGGCCGATACCGGTGATGAATCCCCAGACCTTGGCCCAGAAGCTGCCTTTGTTGCGAAGGAGCCAGCTTAGCAGCACCAGAATCACCACCAGAAGGGTAAAGCCTCCCACCAGGAACAGAATGCTGCTTCCGGAACCGCCGGAGGCGAAAGTGTTCGTAAGAACCGCTCCGAAGTCTTCCCACTTCAGCGCCAGCACCAGGGCCGTCATCAGCATCAGGAAGATGATGTCCCACAGCCGTTCCACCACGATGGTGCCCAGGGCTTTATCGGCCCCCGCAGAAGAGTTTTTCGCGACGATTCCCATCCTGGCGAACTCCCCGGCGCGGGGGACAGCCAGATTTACGACCATACAGATATTGTAGGCGTTGAAACAGGTGATAAAGGAGATTTTGGGGTCCAGGGGACGAAGGAGCATCTGCCAGCGGAGCGCGCGGATGGCCTGCGAAAGCACGCCCAGTACGATGGAAACAATCACCCACCCCCAACTGCACTGCACTAGGTCGTTGACGAACTCCGTCCAGTCATCAATGTTGCGTACACAAAAATACACCAGGACAACCGCCACAGCCGCCCAGAAAAGATACTTGAGTACTTTCTTATTCATCCTTTAGCAAAGGTAATGGAAAATTGTCAAATATTGGCTAAATTTGTGAGTTAAACCCTCATTGGCATGAAATCTATCCTTGGCATCGGCAACGCCCTCACCGACATTCTGGCCGTCCTTCCGGACGACTCCCTTCTGAAAGCCTTCCACCTTCCGCTGGGCAGCATGCAGCACGTGGACATGGAAACCGGGGACCGAATCTGGGAAGCCCTCAAGGGCTATGGCGTCAAGTACGTCCCGGGCGGGAGCGCCGCCAACACCATCACCTGCACGTCCATCTTCGGGATGCCATCGGCCTTCCTCGGGAAAATCGGCAACGACGACCTTGGAAACCTTTTCAAGAGCACCATGGAGCAGTACGGGGTGAAGGCGCAGATGCTTTACAGCGAGAAATCTTCGGGCCGATGCATGGTCTTCATCACGGGCGCCAACGCAGAGCGCACATTCGCCGACTATATGGGTGCCACGCTGGAGCTGGGGCCGGACGATCTGTCGCTGGAGCAGTTCGAGGGCTATGATTATTTCCACATCGAAGGCTACCTGGTGCAGAATCAGGAACTCATCTCCAAGGCGGCCCGGCTGGCCAGGCAGGCCGGCTGCACCATTTCCATCGACATGGCCTCCTACAACGTGGTGGAATCCAACGACGCCTTCTTCCACAATCTGGTGGAGAATTACGTGGACATTGTTTTCGCCAATGAAAGCGAGGCAAAGGCATTTACGAAGTTAGAGCCGCGTGAGGCCATCGACGAACTGGCGAAACATTGCAAGATTGCCGTGGTGAAAGTGGGTAAGGCCGGTTCCATGGTGAAATCCGGCGACGAATATCACTTCATCGAGCCCTGGCCCGCAGAGCCCATCGACGCCACCGGCGCCGGGGACACCTATGCCGCCGGCTTCCTGTATGCCCACTCGCTGGGGATGCCGCTGCGCGTCTGCGGAGAGGTGGGTTCCATCATCGCCGCCAAGGTAGTGGAGGTCATCGGCACCAAGATTGACATCCCCCGCTGGCGGGACGCCAAGGAAGAAATTCGGGCTCTCATCGCCGCCAACCAATGAAAAAGTATCTCTGGGTCCTTCTGATTTCCATGGTGCCGCTCATCGAGATTCGCGGCGCAATGCCCTATGCCGTCCTCTGGGAACTGCCGTTGGTGCCGTCCATCATTGTGGCGGTTATCGGCAATATGATTCCCGTGCCGTTTATCTTTCTGTTTGCGCGGAAAGTGCTGGAATGGGGAAAAGACAAAAAGGTGATTGGCAAGTTCTTCACCTGGTGCCTGGAGAAGGGGGAGAAAGGCGGGCGTTCCCTGGAAGCCAAGGCCGGCCGCGGGCTCTACTGGGCCCTGTTCCTGTTCGTGGGCATTCCGCTGCCCGGCACAGGCGCCTGGACCGGCATGCTTGCCGCCAGCATCCTGAATATGGATTTCAAGAAAAGTTCCCTGGCAGCCCTGGGCGGCGTCCTTCTGGCCGGCGCCATCATGCTGGCCGCTTCCCTTCTGGGGGTCGGCGCCTGGCAGCTGACGAAGTAACGGGCCTTGTCGGTCCGGATTGGCCGTGGTCGTAACTATTTGATTCACTGTAAGAAACGTGAAATCGATGGCGCTACTTGGCGCCATCGATTATGCATTATACGCTATACATCAAACACTTACGACCACGCGCAGCAATGCGTCGTCCTAAAAAAAGTTTACTCGCATCCGTGAATACAACCATCTGACTATTAGCTACATAGACAATTCCGATGGGGACGGCTTCTTGTTAATGTGAGCGCAATAGCTTCACTATCAATAGATTACAGTGAAATATAAAAGTCGTCATATTCTTTGGTTTTGTCATTATCCCGCGCTTTCTTTGCACGTATGAAAAAGAGAAAAGTATATCAGGATGCGGTAACTCACTGTTATCAGCGCACAGTCAACGGGATGCTTATCTTTTATACGGTGAGCGACTACCTCCTCTACCTTACCATTTATTGTATTACGGCTGTCAAATATAGAATACGCATCCTCAAGCTGGTTCAGATGCCGGATCATATTCACGAAACAGTAATTGAGCTGCAGGCTGGCCATCTGTCCGGCTTTCATCGTGAATGCCATTCCCGCTTTGCCAGGGAGTACAACAAACTGTGCAACCGCGACGGTCCTTTGTTCGAACACCATTACGGAAGCGCAACGAAATTCGATGATAAAAGAGTCCGGACAAACCTTCTTTATTTGGACAATAATCCGGTGGAAAGACATCTGTCGAAAAAGGCAGAAGAGTATCGATGGAACTATCTGGCTTACGGAAACAGCCCGCATCCTTTCTCCGAGAAGATAGTTCTTCGACGGGCATCGATGTCTCTACGGCATGCATTGAAAGAGGTCAAAGCCATTCACGCCGCCAGCCGACCACTTCCCTATTCTACTCTGCAACGCTTTTTCCGTTCCCTCCCGGATGACCGTGAACGTGAACAACTAATTGATTATATTGTTGCAACTTATTCTGTCATAGATCATCAGGCAGCCATAAGATTCTTCGGAAGTTATGAGGAAGAACTCATCGCAGCCCACGCTGCTTCTGGAAGTGAATACGATGTGGGCGAGGTTTTCGTCGGCCAGTCTGACGACTGCTATCTCAAGATGATTGGGATTCTACGCCGTGAAAGCCGATACAAGGATGACATCCACGAAATCTTCGCTCTTTCCCCGGAAGAGAAACGAGAGTTATATAACCTTCTCCGTTCGGCCACTTCTTATCCTTACCGGCAGATTGCAAAGTTCCTGCATCTGGCCGTCAATGATTCAGGCGTGGTCGTATTTAATTGATTTATAGCGAAAAACTAATAATCGATGGCAACGTATGGCACCATCGATTTTGCATTACCTGCAGTGAATCAAATAGTTATGACCACGGCAAATCCGGAGGACTAGGTGGGCCGAGGGCGGGACAGCGCTACTGCACCCGCTTCAGGAAGCACTCCACGGTGTTCTCCATCAGGCAGGCGATGGTCATGGGGCCCACACCGCCGGGGACGGGCGTGATGGCGCCGGCGATGGGCGCCACGGCGTCGAAGTCAACGTCGCCGCAGAGGGCACCGGTGACAGGGTCGCGGTCCATGCCCACGTCAATCACCACGCAGCCGGGAGAGACCATGTCGGCCCGTACCATCTTGGCGCGGCCGGCGGCCACCACCAGAATATCGGCCTGACGGGTGACCTCCGCCAGATTCACCGTCCGCGTATGGCAGAGGGTGACGGTGGCGTTCGCGTCCAGCAGCATCTTCGCAACGGGCAGGCCGACGATATTGCTTCGGCCGATGACAACCGCCCGCTTCCCGCAAGGGTCCACGCCCGCGGCCTCTAACAGTTTCATGATGCCTTTCGGCGTGCAGGGCGACATGTGCGGCGTCTTCTGCCACAGGCCGGCGACGTTGCAGGGGTGGAAACCGTCCACGTCCTTTTCGCGGGCAATGGTCTCGATGACGCGCGCCTCGGAAATGTGCTTCGGGAGGGGCAGTTGCACCAGGATGCCGTCCACGGCCGGGTCTTCGTTCAGCTCCCGGACCTTATCCAGCAAGGAGGCCTCTGAAATGTCCTCCGGCAGCACCAGGGTGGTGTTGGAGATGCCGCAGGCCTCGCAGGCCTTGGCCTTATTGCGCACGTACACCACGCTGGCGGGGTCCTCCCCCACGCGGATTACGGTGAGGTGCGGCACGCGGCCGTACTTCGCCTTCAAGGCACCCACCTGCTCCCGGACAGCCTCTTTCAGCGAGGCCGATATCGCTTTTCCGTCGATGATTTTCATGACGCTAATTTACGCAAAATTGTGTATATTTGTACACTTATGAGACCATTGTATCTTACCAATACCCTTACGCACAATAAGGAACTCTTCAAACCCATTCACGAAGGCCATGTGGGGATGTATGTCTGCGGCCCCACCGTGTACGGGGACGCCCACCTGGGCCACGCCCGTCCCGGCGTCACCTATGACGTACTTTTCCGTCTCCTGAAGTACCTGGGTTACAAGGTCCGCTACGTGCGTAATATTACGGACGTCGGCCATCTGGAGCACGACGCCGACGAAGGGGAAGACAAAATCGCGAAGAAGGCCCGCCTGGAAGAGCTGGAGCCGATGGAAGTGGTGCAGTATTACACGGAGCGCTACCATGAGGCAATGCGTCTGCTGAACGTGCAGTCGCCGTCCATCGAGCCGCGGGCATCGGCCCATATCATCGAGCAGATTGAGATGGTGAAGCAGATCCTGGCCGCCGGTTACGCCTACGAAAGCAACGGAAGCGTCTATTTCGACGTACAGAAATACAACGAAAAACACCACTACGGCATCCTGAGCGGCCGAAATCTGGACGACACGCTGGAAGGCACCCGCAGCCTGGACGGGCAGGGTGACAAACGCGCGCCGTACGATTTTGCCATCTGGAAGAAGGCCGAACCGCAGCACATTATGCGCTGGCCCTCCCCCTGGGGCGAAGGCTTCCCCGGCTGGCACCTGGAGTGCTCGGTAATGGGGCAGAAGTACCTGGGAGAGGAGTTCGACATCCACGGCGGCGGCATGGACCTGATGTTCCCGCACCACGAATGCGAAATCGCCCAGAACGTGGCCTCCCGCGGAACGCAGGGCGTGCACTACTGGGTGCACAACAATATGATTACCATTAACGGTCAGAAGATGGGGAAATCCCTCGGGAACTTCATCACGCTGCCGCAACTGTTCGCCGGAGACCACCCGAAGCTGGACAAGGCCTACAGCCCCATGACCATCCGCTTCTTCATCCTCCAGGCCCACTACCGCAGCACGCTGGACTTCTCCAATGAGGCCCTCCAGGCCGCAGAGAAGGGTTTAGGCCGATTGATGGCCGCCTGGCGGGAGCTCTCAGCAGCGACGGAGGGTGACACCCCTTCGGTCGCTAAAAATAAGGCCGATGCTCCCTCAGGGGCATCACCCTCCGTCACCGCTCTATGGGACGCAGTGCTTGACGCCCTCTGCGACGACATGAACACGCCCGTCGCCATCGCGCACTTGTTCGACGCCGTGAAACTCATCAACGCCGGCAATTTGTCGGCCGCGGATGCAAAAGCGCTGAAACAACTCTTCGACGACGTAGTTGGAGGCGTGCTGGGTCTGAAAGACGAGGAAGCCGCCGCATCGGACAAGGCCCTGAAGGCCCTGGACGGCGCCATGCAGCTGGTGCTGGAAGCCCGCAGCAAGGCCCGCGCAGACAAGAACTGGGCGGAAAGCGACCGCATCCGCGATCTGTTGCTCTCCTACGGCATCACCGTAAAGGATACCAAGGACGGCGCCACCTGGAGTCTGGAATAATGAAATTCGTTTCCTGGAACGTCAACGGCCTTCGCGCCGTGGCCGGCAAAGGCTTTGCGGACATCTTCGCAGAGCTGGATGCAGACTTCGTGTGCCTGCAGGAAACCAAACTGCAGGAGGGCCAGCTGGACCTGGAGTTCCTGGGATATGAATCCTTCTGGAATTACGCCGATAAAAAAGGCTATTCCGGCACCGTCATCTACGCGGGGCACACGCCCCTGAGCGTGCGTTACGGAATGGGCGTGGACGAGCACGACCACGAAGGCCGGCTCATTACCCTGGAATACGAAAAATTCTTCCTGGTGAACGCCTACGTCCCCAACTCGCAGGACGGCCTGAAGCGGCTGGACTACCGGATGCGCTGGGAGGAT
>JAFZKT010000019.1 GCA_017553545.1 Bacteroidales bacterium
AGCAGGTGGGCACCGTGAGCGCCAACAACGACGCCCAGATTGGCAAACTCATCGCCGAGGCCATGGCCAAGGTGGGCCGTGACGGCGTGATCACCGTAGAGGAAGCCAAGGGCACCGAGACGGAAGTGAAGGTGGTGGAAGGCATGCAGTTCGACCGCGGCTACATCAGCCCTTACTTCATGACCAACGGCGACAAGATGGAAGCCGTGCTGGACGACGCCTACATCCTCCTCACCGACAAGAAGATTGCCAACATGGAGGACCTGATGCCCGTGCTGGAGCCCGTGGCCCGCGAAGGCCGCAGCCTCCTTATTATTGCCGAAGATGTTGAAGGCCAGGCGCTTACCACGCTGGTGGTGAACCGTCTGCGCGGTACCCTCAAGGTGGCCGCCGTGAAGGCCCCCGGCTTCGGCGACCGCCGCAAGGAAATGCTCCAGGACATCGCCACCCTCACCGGCGCGGTTGTCATCAGCGAAGAGCGCGGCTTCACCCTCCAGAACGCCAACGTGCAGATGCTGGGCAAGGCCGAAAAAGTGACCATCACCAAGGAAAACACCACCATCGTGGGCGGTGCAGGCCTGCAGGCCGATATTAAGGATAGGGCCGACCAAATCCGCGCCCAGATTGCCGCCACCAAGAGCGACTATGACCGCGAGAAACTCCAGGAGCGCCTGGGCAAGCTCTCCGGCGGCGTGGCCGTCATCTACGTGGGCGCCACCACGGAAGTGGAAATGAAGGAAAAGAAGGACCGCGTGGACGACGCCCTCAACGCCACCCGCGCCGCCGTGGAAGAAGGTTACCTGCCAGGTGGCGGCGTAGCCTACATCCGCGCCGCTGAAGCCCTGAAGGGCCTCAAGGGTGAGAATGACGACGAAACCACCGGCATCCGCATCATCGAGCGTGCCATCGAAGAGCCGCTGCGCCAGATTGCCGCCAACGCCGGCGTGGAATCCAGCGTGATCATCAACAAGATCCGCGAGGGCAAGGGCGACTTCGGCTATAACGCCCGCACCGACGAATACGTGAACATGTACCAGGCCGGGGTCATCGACCCCACCAAGGTGGCCCGCGTGGCCCTGGAGAACGCCGCCTCCGTGGCCGGCATGCTCCTCACCACCGAATGTGGCATCGTGGACATTCCGGAGCCCGCTCCGGCCGCTCCCGCCATGCCCGCCGGCGGGATGATGTAAACATCGGCCTGGAAAGCAACTCGCTGAAAATCAGCAACTTCCTCACAGAGGGGTGCACCTGCAAGTGCACCCCTTTTTCTGTAAATCATTGTCTCGCAGCAACTTACACGTCAGCCAATTATTGTCAGATTTTTTTCGTATATTTGTGCAAATACTTTTTTACAGTTATGCGCAAATACATCCTGTTGCTGGCTGCGGCCATCGCCGCTATCGCCTGTGAATCCAAGGTCGAGGAACCATCGGCCGAAGTATTCGCCCCTTATATTTCAGCCTATACCGGCGGTATCGTCACCTCCGACGCATCCGTGTGCGTAGTGCTGACAGAAGATGTCACCATTCCCCAAAAGGAAGACCTCTTCAGTTTCAAACCCTCCGTAAAAGGCACCGTGAAGTGGGACGACAATCATACCGTCCGCTTCCTTCCGGATGAAGGCGCCCTTAAGGAAGGACAAACGTACCGCGCCAGCTTTGCACTGGGCAAAGTTATGGAAGGCGCACCGGAGGAATTTGCTTTCGGCTTCACGGTCAAGGGCAAATTCGCAACGGTGGCCGATGACTACATAGAACCGGACAACGGCAGGGCTTTCCGTGTTGTGAAGACCTCGCACGAGGGCAACTCCATCCGCGTGGAGCTGAGCCAGGAACCCGCCAACGCCCAGGTCCGCGGTCTGGTGGAACTGCAGGGCGTGGCCCGCAGCTATGTTCAGGTGGAAGGGAACGACATTATCGTCCACTATGAAAACCGGGGAGGGGACCTTCTCCTCACCCTGGACAAAAGCCTGAAGGGCTTGGACGGAAACGACCTCGGGGAGACTTATTCCCGCACCTTCCTGGAGAAGGACGAAGCCCCTGCCGTCGAATTCCCCTTCGCAGGCAACATCCTCCCTTCGCAGCAGCAGTTCATCCTCCCCTTCCGCGCCGTGAACCTGTCGGCCGTAGAAGTGCGGATCGTAAAAATCTATGAAAAGAACATCCTGATGTACCTTCAGGATAATGATTTGGGCGGCAACTCGTCGCTCAGGCGCAGTGGCCGGCTCGTTTACAAGGCCGATATTCCGCTGGACCGCAGCATGAACCTGCACCACTGGAACACCCATAGCCTGGACCTGAGCGGCATGGTGAAACAGGAGCCGGGTGCCATCTACCGCATCCGCCTGAGCTTCCGGCTGGACCAAAGCCTTTATGGCGGAAAGAATCCCCCGGAAGGACTGTGGCCGCTCCAGAACGGGAAACTCTCCAAAGAGGACGAGGCCGTCTGGGACCAGCCCGAAACTTACTACTGGGACAACTCCTATGACTGGTGGGAGTACGATTGGGATGAAGCGAACGATCCTACGAAACCTTCCTACTACATGGATTCGGACCGCTTCCCCGTCGTGCAGGTCCTGGGCAGCAACCTGGGCCTGATGGCCGAATCGGCCGGCGGCGACAACCTGTGGGTGGTGGCTACGGACCTGGTGAGCGCCAGCCCCGTTTCGGGCGCCACCGTGGAAGCCTATGACTTCCAGCTGCAGTGCGTGGGCAGCGCCCAAACCGACTCCAAGGGTCTTGCCACCCTGAAGCTGGACCGCAAGGCCTTCGCCGTGGTAGCCCGTTCCGGCGAAAACAGCGCCTACCTGAAGCTTTCGGACCGGAATCAGCGTTCCATGAGCCGTTTCGATGTGGGCGGCGAGGTACTCCAGCAAGGTCTCAAGGCCTTCATTTACGGAGAACGCGGCGTATGGCGGCCGGGCGACACCCTGCATGTGAGCGCCATTGTGGCCGACCGTGGAAAGAACCTTCCGGAAGGGCATCCCGCCACCCTGGAAGTGTATACCCCCGCCGGCAGTTTCTATGCCAAGTACACCCGCAAGGGAACCGACGGATTCTACAGCTTCACCATCCCCACCAAGGCCGATGACCCCACGGGCTACTGGAACGCCTACCTGAAAGTGGGCGGCAGCAGTTTCCACAAAGTACTGCACGTGGAGACCATCAAGCCCAACCGCCTGAAGATCAATACCCAGTATCCGAAGGTCCTGGAGAGCGGCCAGGAAACCGACCTGCCGGTAGACGCCGCCTGGCTCACCGGCGGAGTCGCGGGGAACCTGCCCGTCAGTGCACAGATTACCTTGCGCAAGTCATCGGGCAATCCGTTCAAAGGATTCGAGAAGTACAGCTTCTATGCACCCGTCGAAAACGTCGGAGCCTGGGAAGGTGAACTCTTCAAAGGGTCGCTGGATGCCGACGGCCACTTCTCCGCCCAGATGCAAATGCCCGGCGTAGAAGGCGCTCCCGGTCCGCTGCAGGCCTTCATAGTCACCTCCGTGGAAGAACCCGGCGGCGATGAAAGCTTCACCACCGAATCCATCCCTTACTCCCCCTTCAGCTCCTATGTCGGCATACGGCTCCCCGACGGAGACTATCTGGAGACCGATCAAAACCACCGCATCCAGCTGGCTGTAGTAGACTGCTTCGGCAAGCGCGTAACGGGTCATACCGTAGATTATGCCGTTTATAAGACCGGCTGGTACTGGTGGTGGGACGGCTCAGGGAATGACCTGGACGCCTATGTACGTGGAAGCAGCGTAATGCGCCTGCAGGGCGGATCCGTCACGGTTGGCTCCCAGGACGCCAGCTTCAGTTTCCGCGTAGATTATCCCGACTGGGGCCGATATCTGGTGGTGGCCAGGGACCAGACCTCCGGCCACGTGAGCGGCGCCGCCTTCACGGTGGACTGGCCCGAATACCGCGGCCGTGCGGACCGGGAAGATCCCGAAGGACTCACCCAAATTACCCTTTCGACGGACAAGGAAAGCTATAAGGTAGGGGAAAAGGCCACGGTCTTCATCCCCGGCGCCAAAAACAGCCGTGCCCTGGTCAGCCTTCTGAACGCCTCCGGCGTGCTGTTGCAGGAGTGGGTGGAAACCGGCGCCCAGGATACGCGCTGGAGTTTCGTCATCACTCCGGAGATGGCCCCCAACATCTATGTACAGGTTACGCTGCTGCAGCCTTATGGCGCATCGGCCAATGACCTCCCCCTGCGTCTGTACGGCGTTCAGCGCGTGAAGGTGGAGAATCCCAACTCGCACCTGATTCCCGTCATCCAGATGCCGGACGTCATCCATCCCGAAGAACCCTTCACCGTAAAGGTTTCGGAAAAGAACGGCAAGCCGATGACCTACACCCTCGCCATCGTGGATGAAGGCCTGTTGGACCTGACCGCCTTCAAGACCCCTGATCCCTGGGAACGGATGTACCAGTGGGAAGCCCTGGGCGTAGACACCTGGGATCTTTACGACCAGGTGATCGGCGCCTTCAGCGGCAAGTTCTCTCCCCTGGCCGCCATCGGCGGTGACGAAGACGCCGTGCGCAATGCCCGCAAGGACAACCGCTTCAACCCCGTAGTCCTGTTCTGCGAACCCAGAACCCTGAAAAAGGGCACCGACGCCATCAAACTGCAACTCCCGATGTACGTGGGAAGCGTGCGCGTGATGCTGATCGCCGGTCATGACGGCGCCTATGGCAAGACCGAAAAGACCGTCCCGGTCCAGAACCCGCTGATGGTGGTGACCACCGTGCCGCGCGTGATGGGCAGCGGAGACAAGACATCGGCCGTAGTGAACGTATTCGCGATGGAGGAAGGCGTGAAGGAAGCCACCGTCACCTTAAAGGCCGACGGTCCCCTCTCGGGCGGCGGCACCCAGACTGTCCGCTTCAAAGGAAAGGGTGATGATCAAGTGGTAAGCTTCCCGCTGGAGGCCAGTTCCGCCGAGGGCATCTCGCACATCACCGTGACGGCTTCGGGCAGTGGCCAGAAAGCCTCCGAAACCATAGCGCTGGAAGTGCGCAATCCCAACCCGGAAATCACCTCCGTAAAACGCATCACACTGGAAAAAGGCGCCAAGAAGGAGGTTAGCGGCAACACCCTGCAGCTGGCCAGCTTCCCGGCCATCGATATCCGGGAGCTCTTCGTGAACATGAAGACGTATCCTTACAACTGCAGCGAGCAGCTCAGCTCACGGGGTCTCACCCTCCTGCACCTGCTGCCCATGCTGAATGAAAAAGATGCCGCCGAAGCCAAGGCCCTCATCCCCGGCATTATCAAGGCCCTTTATGCCCGTCAGAACGCCGACGGCGGATTCGCCTACTGGAACGGAGGCAGCTCCTCCACCTGGGTGTCCTCCATGGCCGGACAACTGCTCAGCGAAGCCGCCAAAGCCGGCTTTGAAGTAAACAATGGCGTTGTTAAGGCCTGGAAGAACTATCAGCAAAAGATGTCGCAGGTTTACCGCGTGGCCGGCAGCAGCTTCTTCTCCCACACCGACGAAGCCTACCGTCTGTATACGCTGGCCCTCTCCGGGTCGCCTTATCTGTCCGGCATGAACCGGCTGCGTGAGGCAAGCGATATCGGCCAGCAGGCACGGTGGATGCTGTCGGCGGCCTACGCCGTCAATGGCAAGCAGAGCCTGGCGACTTCCCTGCTGGACGGCAACTCCCGCGAATTCCCCGAATATGAGCCTTACAACCTCACCTACGGAACAGGCCTCCGCGACCGCCTGGTTGCCATCGACGCCCTTGCCCTGAACGGAAGGGTGGCCGACGCCCTCGCCCTGGCGGCTGACCTGCCCACCCGCAGCTACTCCACGCAGGAGAGCGCCTTTGCGGCCATCGCCCTGCATCATCTGTATGAGAAGACCGGCAACGCGGCGATCCATGCTGTAGTAGACGGCAAGAACGTGCAATCGACCAGCTCCATCGTAAGCGTACCTATCTCCGGCACCGTCAGCGTAGAAAACCGCTCCGACGGACGTCTCTACGCAACGCTTCTGAGCGTCTCCCGCGATGCTGTCCGCAAAGCCGCCTCCAACGGTATTTCCATGCAGGTTCGCTATGTGGACGAAAAGGGCGCCGCGGTGAACCCCGCTTCCCTGAACCAGGGAGCACGTTTCCGCGCCATTTTGAAGGTGACCGGCAATTCCGTACGTTCGCTGGAGAATCTGGCCCTGGATCTGCCCATCCCGGCCGGCTGGGAAATCGTGAACGAGCGTATGACGGGAGACCAGGTGGACGACAGTTATGACCACAAGGACATCCGCGACGACCGTGTGTTGTGGTATTTCTCCCTGCCCGCCTCCCATAGCAAGACCTTCAGCGTGCAGCTGAGGGCCGCCTACGCAGGCAGTTACGCCATGCCTGCCGCGGTTTGCCAGGCCATGTACGAGCCAGCCGTAAATGCTTGTACCGCCTCCGGCACCGCCGTGGTGAAGAAGTGAAATTGAAATGGAAAATATTCCTGGGCGGGACAGCCGCACTGTTTCTCATGTGGCTGTTCTGCCTGCCCAGGGATTTATTCCCCGACACACCCTATTCCACCGTGGTGGAGAGTGCGGAAGGAGAATTGCTGGGAGCGCGCATTGCCGCAGACGGGCAGTGGCGCTTCCCTCCGTCCGATACCGTTCCGTATAGATTTGCCACGGCGCTTATCCAGTTTGAAGACCGTCGTTTCTCCTACCATCCCGGCGTAGATCCCCTCGCGCTGGGGAGGGCGGCGATGGACAACATCAGGAGCCACCACGTGGTGAGTGGCGGAAGCACCCTCTCCATGCAGCTCATCCGCCTTTCCCGGCAAAAAGAGCGCAGCCTGTGGCAAAAGATGGTAGAGGCTTTTCTTGCCACCCGGTTGGAATTGCGCTATAACAAAAACACCATCCTCGCCCTGTATGCCGCCCATGCGCCGTTTGGCGGGAACGTGGTGGGGCTGGAAGCCGCCGCCTGGCGGTATTTCGGGCATCCGGCAGCCGAACTGACCTGGGCCGAGGCAGCCACGCTGGCCGTACTGCCCAACGCCCCGACCACCCTGCATCCGGGCCGCGGCCGGGAGGAACTGCTAAAAAAACGCAACCGTCTGCTGAAACGGCTGATGGAACACGGGGATATCTCCGCCGAAATCTATGAAGCCGCTTTGGAAGAGCCTCTCCCGGAGGAGCCCCTCCCGCTTCCCTCCCTGGCCACGCACTATGTAGAACACTGCCCCAGAGGCGCCCGCACACGCAGTACCCTGCAGCTCCCGCTGCAAAAGGCCGTGGAAGCCACGGTAAACCGCCGGTCGGACGACCTTGCGCTGGAAGGAATCGCCGACATGGCCGCCGTCGTCATAGACAATACCAGCGGCGATGTCATCGCGTATGTAGGCAACAGCTCGCCCTATCGCGACCGTCCCGGTGTCCATGTAGATATCGCGGCTTCCCCGCGTTCTACCGGGAGTATCCTGAAACCCTTTCTCTACAAGGCCGCCCTCGAAGAAGGTATCGTCCTTCCCCGTACGCTGCTTCCGGACATCCCGCTCAATCTGGGCGGGTTCACGCCGGAGAACTTCGACAAACAGTATTACGGCGCCGTACCCGCGAACGAGGCGCTGGCACGCTCGCTCAACATTCCCGCCGTGTACCTGTTGAGGGAATACGGCGTCCCCAAGTTTCATACCCTGCTCAAGAAAGCCGGATTCTCCACCCTAACGCAGCCTCCGGACCATTATGGTCTCTCACTGATACTGGGAGGAGCCGAAGGGCGGCTGGATGAGGTTACCCGGGCCTATTCACAGATGGCCAACGACCCTTCCGTCGCCGCCTGGTACACTTTCGAAGCCCTGAAAGAGGTGAACCGGCCGGATCAGCTGGACTGGCGGCTCATCCGGTCCGTCCGGAAAGCGGCCTGGAAAACCGGCACCAGTTATGGATTCCGTGATGCCTGGGCGGTAGGAATGACGCCGGCCTATACCATCGGCGTCTGGGCCGGCAATGCCAGGGGGCAGGGCGTCCCCGGCCTTACGGGCGCCCGCGCCGCCGGACCCGTGCTGTTCGACATCCTGAACCTGCTCCCGGCCGATGACCGGTGGTGGACAGAGCCTGACGGCGATGGTTCTCCCTTTGTCAGGATCTGCAAAGACTCCGGCATGCTGGCGACGCCGGACTGTCCGGGAGAAGAGATGCGCATTCCGGCGGCCGGACTGGACAGTGATCCCTGCCCCTATCACACCAGCGGAGAATTTGTGCTGCCGCCTGCCATGGAATGGTACTATAAACCCCACCATCCCACCTATTCGGGCGCAAAGCGTAAAACCGGCGCGCAGATCCAGTTCATCTATCCCCGCAGCGGCGCCGTCCTGACCCTGCCCCGTCAGCTGGACGGCACCATACAGGGCGTTGTGTTCCGCGTGGCCCATCACAACAACAGCGAAACCCTCTGGTGGCATCTGGACAGCGCCTATGTTGGAGAGACGTCTATCCTTCACGAAATGAAACTGGCCCCCGCCCCGGGAAAACATACCCTCACCGTGGTGGACGGCGAGGGCAATACGGCTTTCGTAAGTTTCAGCGTGGCGGAATAGATTACTTTCTGTCCTTTGCCGCCAGCCACATCTTCGGGGTTACGCCGGTGATTTTCCTAAAGACACTGTTGAAAGACGATGCGCTGAGGAAACCACATGCCTTGGCAATCTCATCCTGCTTGGCGTCACGATGTTTGATCAGATACTTCTGCGCATAATCTATCCTGAGCATATTGAGAAGGTCCGGGAAACTCAAATTATAGGTATTGTTAACCAACTTGGAAATATAGGTCTTGTTGGTGCGAAGCTTTTCCGCGATGTCTCCAAGGCTCAGGCTGGGCTGAAGGAACAGTTTCTCATTCGCCATCAGGTTCTGGAAACGGGAGACCAGACTGTCGTCCCAAGTGCCGGAGGCGGTGCTGTAAAGTTTCTCCTTGACCGTTGCCATTTCTACGGATGAGATGCGATCCGACTGAAGGGACGCACCAATCCGTTCCTGCAACCTCACCAGCGACTCCGGTTCCGACTCATCCACCAATTCCTCCATCAGAATGTCAATGATAGGTCCCTTGATGGACGGATTGTAATTATAAAACATAATATGACTGGCCTGGACCCGGGTGACCCGATCCTTCTCTCCCAGGAGTGAACACAACATGAAAAGGAAGTACCAGGTTGTAACGAGAAGGGACTGAATAACGGCAATCAACGGACGCTCATCAAAAACATCCTTGAAGAAGAACACCTTGGAAAGAATGTAGAGACCGGCAATAACGAGGGTGGATAATTGAAGTTCCACCACGGAAATACTTTGTCCTTTGAACAAATATCCCCACAGGTTGGACAGGCGAATTTTATTTCTAATCAAGAAAGAGATCAGATACACCATGCCAACCAAAAATTCGGCACCTACAACAATCCTGTAACCAGCCGACGCCCACCAGAAATAATCCCACTCCAGGCGACCTTTGTACTCCGGAACAATGCCGGGCCCCTCCGCATATAGCCTCTCAAGGAAAGCGGCTACGGCATCCACGCCCATAAAAGAAGTGAGGGCAAAAGTGGCAAAAAACAGAGCGATTGGAAGAAGAACCCAAATATACTGAACGATGGTGAAACGACTGTGACGGTGAATACGGTCAAAATACATCGCCAGCAGAGGAATAAAACTGGGACCGGAAATAATGGAAATAAGAGGGCTGTAAACCACAATATGAGTGGATCTCCCGGGCGTGGCATAAATGGCGTCCGCGAAGAAATACATCATAAGGACGACCGAAATAATGGTCAGAATCCAAAAAGTGGTGGTTCTTCTGGAAAGAAAAAAAGAAAGCACTGTCCAGAAGAAACAGGCGAAGACAGGCAAAAACAGAAGTAATAAATATATACTTTCCATACTTAACGATGCAAAAAGCACACAAAAATAAAGAGAAAAAATCAAGAAACAAAAATTATTTTTCCAAATTACATAATTGAATTACAAATTATTCCGCAATACGAGCGCGCAGAAGCACATTTTACGAGAAAAACAGAATCAAGAGCAAATGAAATTTTTAAAAACACTCAATGAAAGAATCTGAAAGAACAAAAAAACATATCGCCTTACCAAAACATCTGAAGAAAGGCAAAAAAAAGAATCTTCAAAAAAGAAGCGGATGAAAAAAACGGCAAAAAAGAGAGATATTAAAAGATTTTAAAAGAATTTAAAAATTTTAAATATGTAAAAAATAATGAATTTAAAATAATTATAAATTCATAAAATACCCCCCCCGACACCCTGAAGCCTCCTTTTGAGCCGGCGCGGGACAATTCAGACCGTAAGCGCTAAGCGAAAAACGCCATTCTACAATAGTATACGGCATATCTCAAAATAAGAACATCGGCGGGGCATATTCCCCGAAAAAGCAAGAATTCTTTTAAAAAACGACAAAATAATTTTTGCATCATTAATTATTTTGATATATCTTTGCATGTTTTTATGCGTGAAGCGTGCGTGCCCGCACATATACACACGCCAAGTAGTTGGGCCCTAACTATTTGAAAATTGAAAACTTACGTTCACAACATTTTCGCCGCCACCACTGTGAGCATTAAGCTCACAGTGATGCTGGTTTTGTGGGCCCTCAGCGTTTTTTCTTTACGCGCGCAGGCGGTTGACGCACGCGTCAAGGTGATTTTCCCCCTCAACTCGGATCGGATTCGTGAAAATTATCTGAATAATGCCTCCAGTCTCCAGGCGCTGGACACGCTTCTCACCGCAGACCATCCGGTAGCAGGCATCACCGTGATCTCCTTCTCTTCACCTGAAGGAAACTGGGAATACAACAAGGCACTCTCCATCCGTCGCGCCAATTCCATCAAGGCTTACATCCAAAACAATTATCCCGGCCTTGAGGAAAAAGTGATTCTCAAACCCGGCGTGGAAGCCTGGGACGAATTTCGCGCCATCGTTTCCGCGGACAGCCGCCTCACCGACAACGAGCGTGAAGAATTGCTGTCGATTATCGACAGTAAGGATGCTCTTTCGGCGAAAAAGAAAAAAATGTATGCGCTTCCCCAATACCGGAGCCTGTATTCCAGCTTTTTCCAGACCCTGCGCTTTGCCATCATCAGCATAGAATACGACCATACTCCTGTTATTGTCACAAACGAAGAGGAAGTTACCGTGGTTGAAGAGGAGCCCATAGTGGAAGAGGCTCCTGTCGTAGAAGAGGCACCTGTCGTAGAAGAAGAAGTGGTGGTGGTTGAGGAACCGGTAGTTGAGGAAGAACCCGTGGTTGAAGAGGAGCCCGTGGTGGAAGAGGCTCCTGTCGTAGAAGAGGAAGTGGTCAAAAACGAATCCCATTCCGTCGCATTAGGTGCCCTCACTTTAAACACGCTTTATACGGTTGGCGGGGCAATTGCCACCGGGTTCCACACCGTTCCCCTTACCGTGGGCTTCGAGATTCCCATCGGCAAGCACTTCAGCGTTTATTCCAACTACCTTGTCACTGTACCCTGGCACGCCTGGAACAACAACGCGGATTGCGCTGAACTTATGCACTGGGATCTTGGCGGCAAGTGGTATCCCGGCGGTTCCTTCCGCAAGCCCTTCAGTCCCAAGGCGGACAGAAATGTTCTGGACGGCTGGTACGCTTCCCTCTCCGCAGGCTGCGGTTATTACGACTTCGAGCACGATGGCAAGGGATACCAGGGTGAGGAAATCCTCGGCGCCGTCGGCCTGGGCTACGGTCTCTCCCTGAACAAGCACTGGATCATCAACTTCGGCCTGGGCGTAGGCCCCATGTTCACCCGCTACCGCTATTACGAAGGACGCTCGAACAATGAGCACCTGATGTACAAGTATAGCGGCACTTTCACCTATTTCGGCGTCACGGACGCAAAGGTGACGCTCACCTATCTGTTCTACTGCAACAAAAAAGCGAAACAGAACCAGAAGTAAATGAGAAGGCGTTTATTCATACTGATCTTTGCTGTGCTCACAGTCCTCACGGGCTGTGCGCGCCGTGAACTTGAGTATGGCAACGCCAACCTCAACCTCAATCTCAAGATCAACCTCAACGTACGCGTAAACGGCCAGATGACGCAACTTCCCACGCCGGAAATGATGCGCGTAATGTTCTTCGACCCCGACACCTACAGACTCGTCTCCGAAAACTACCTGCCCGCTACTGGCGGCCGCATTTCCCTCCCTCCGGGAAGATACAAGTTCATCGGCTACAACTTCGACACGGAAGCGACCCTCCTGCGCAACGACCGCAACTATTACTCCATCGAGGCCTACACCAACGAGATTTCGTCGGCCATGAAATCCAGCATCCTCAACGCCATCCGTTACGGCAAGTCCGCAGTAGCCAAGGGTGAAACGGACGAGGACGCCTGGGACCTCGCGCTCAAGCAGGTGCAGGAAGGCGCCATCATCTATGAGCCGGACCACCTCTTCGTGAGCCACCAGGATGTGGAGGTCCTCAACATCGCCGAGGATCAGACCATCGAGGCCGAGGCAGAAACCATCATCGAAACCTGGAAGATTTCCGTACGCATCAAGAATGAGCAGTATATGGCGTCCGCACGCGCACTGCTCACCGGCCAGATTGCTTCCAACTTCATCGGCCTGCCCAAGGAAGAGGGCAAGACCGACACCGATGTCACCCTGATGTTCGACATGAACGCAGGTTCAGACTCGGCAGAGAATGACATCGTGGTGGGCCAGTTCAACACATTCGGCAAGAACCCCAACGTTCACAGCCGTCTGTGGCTAACCATCATTATCAAGACCGTAGGCGGTGAGACCGTTGAATGGCACCGTGACATCACCGACGAATTCTATATGGACGACGCCATCAACGACCAAACCATCACCATTGAAGATGAAATTATAATTCCCGAGCCGCCCGGCGGCGAAGGCGGAGGCGGTGGCTTCCAGCCCGGCGTGGACGACTGGGAAGAGGAAAATATACCGATAAGTATTTAAAATACAATATGTTTAACCCTTTTATAAACAATCAAAACATTATGAAAACAAACCAATTGATTCTCGCAGCAGCGCTGGTAGCGCTCGCAGCTTGCAGCAAGACTGGCGTTGATTCTTTCAACACCGGTAAACTTGAAGACGATGAAATCGGCTTCAACGTAGTCAACCAGAAGGCCACCAAGGCCAACAATGCCATTATCTCCGGCGCCTCCTATGGCACCGACAACACCTTCAAGGTATGGGGCTGGCAGTCTCCCGCAGGAGATTTCTCTGAATTCGCAGAGGATGCAGCGTCCAACTTCATGAGCAACCTTACCATCGAATGGACCAAGGGTGCTGTTCCCGGAACGCACGACTTTGCCTGGAGAAACGCCGAGCATTACTACTACTGGCCCTACACCGGCAAGATTGGCTTCCTGGCCGTCCATCCTTCCAACGTAGCTCCCTCCAGCACCGGTTGGGACGCCGCCAACGACAAGCCCAAGGCAAGTTTCGCAGACTACACCATCTCCGCTTCCAACAAAACCGTGGACCTCATGCTGGCCGACAACGAGGGTGAGCGCATGGCATCTGCCCTTCCCATGGTGTTCAAGCACGCTCTTTCCCAGATTCAGTTCCGTGTAAGGACCAACGAGGATTACTCCAACGACGTAACCTTCACCGTGAACAGCGTCTCCCTCAACAACATTGACCTCTCCGGCGACCTGGCCTACGCAAACGGCGCTTTCACCTGGAGCGACAATGCCGCCCAGACCGAAAGCTGGCCCTACTATGCCACTGCCCAGGTAGTTGAATATGCAGCAACGGATGCCGCCGCCGCCCTTTATGGCGCCGCCAACGTAATGATTCCTCAGAATGCAAACGTGCTGGCTCTTCCGGACGACACCGTCCAGACCACCATCACCATCAACTACACCATGGAGCAGCAGGGCAGCGCAGCCATCACCGGTGAAGTTACCGTAGCAGCCCCCTGGGCCAAGGTAAAAGAAGGTGCCACCGATTACGATCCCGCAGTGGCCGTCGCCGCCTGGGAGCCCGGCAAGAAGTACAACTACACCCTCAACTTCAAACTCAACGAAATCACCTTCAATCCCAGCGTAACCGATTGGGTGGAAGTGGAAATGGTCGCCACCAACATCATTGACTAAAACAAGTTTAACACACTAAAATAAACAATTATGAAAAAGTTTTTCTTCCTCGCAGTTGCCGCAGTCGCAGTACTCGCCGCCTGCACCAAGAACAACGTTGACAACACCTCCAACAAGGCTCGTCAAATCAACTTCTCCACCGTTACCGGAATGAACACCAAAGCGCCCATCACCGGTACCATCTACAAGACCACCGATCCTCAGTTCGGTATGTTCTGCTACGCTCTCGTGGACGGCAAGAACTGGACGGCCAACAGCGCCGACGGCCAGCTCTACATGGACAACGAGACCATCTCCTACAACAGCACGGACAAGATCTGGGAGACTTCCACCGTCTATTACTGGCCGCTTTCCGGTAGCCTTACCTTCGTCGGCTACTCCCCGAAAAACGCTGCCGGCACCGTCGCTTACAACAAGAGCACCAAGGCCCTGACCGTTACCGATTTCGAGGTCAATTCCGCCGCTGCCAGCCAGCAGGACCTGATGTGGGCCACCACCCAGAAGGATCTGACCGACAACCAGTCCACCTACACTTCTGAAATTGAAACCAGCACCAAGACGGGTGTCAACGTGATTTTCCACCACGCCCTCTCCCAGGTAAAGTTCAATGTTAAGAAGGCCGCCGGACTGGACGCCTATACGATTACGGTCAACAGCATCACCTTCAGCGCCTACAACAAGGGTACCCTCACCGTCACCAACGACGTTCCCGTCTGGAGCGCCCAGGCTCTCATCACCGGAGGCAGCGCTTTCACTTATGACACCACCGGTTCCGATGTCGTCGCCCCGAACAACGCTTCTGCCTTTGCCGCTTTCGGCGTGGCCAACATGCCCGTCCCTCAGGCTCTTGTCGCCGACACCCAGAAGTTCACCATCACCTACTCCCTCGAGAAGGATGGCGTCAACCTCGGTTCCAAGACTGTCACCACGGACCTCCGCGTTGCCGACGGCGTTACCGAGTGGGCGCAGAACACCATCTACAACTACAACATCGTCATCGATCTCAACAAGATCTACTTCAATCCTACGATTGTTGAGTGGACTTCTCCTGAGGCAAATCAGCAGATTGACGTTCAGTAAGTCATAATAAAAAACAACAAACAACAATAACAAAACAACTATGAAAAAGATCGTTATTATCGCCGCTGCCGCAATGGCACTGGCCGCCTGCTCCAAGAACAACGCCAATGTTCCCGAAGCTTCTCCCATCAGCTTTGCGCCCAACGCACTGCAGACCAAGGCCCTGATCCTCCCGGACAGCAATTCCCCGGACCAGCTCGCATTCCCCACCAGCGAATCCTTCAACGTATTCGCTTTTGCGGCCCTTGACGGCAGCACCTACAACTACGCCACCCCCCTGATGGACGATGTCAACATCTCCAACAACGGCGGCGACTGGAAAGCGACCACCGGCACCTACCTCTGGCCCGCCACCGGTACCGTGGACTTCTATGCCTACTATCCCGGCAGCCTGAATGCAACCTTCGTTTCCAGCGAGGAGCCCAAGGGCATCAACCTCGCCGGCGTAAGCCTTGGCACTGCCATCGGCAGCCAGATCGATCCCCTCGTGGCCACCACCCTCGCCCAGATGGCATCATCCAAACCCACGGTGAGCCTTGTGTTCAAGCACATCACCAGCCAGATTGCCGTGACCGCTTTCGACGCCACCAGCACCGAAACCCTCAAGGGCAAGATCACCATCGAGAAGGTCACCTTCAAGAACATGCACACCAGCGGTGACTACACCAAGAGCACCACGATCGGCAAGGGCCTGTGGAGCAACATCAACACCACCGCGGACTTCGTTTCCTTCGAGGGCGGCGAGGTGCTGCAGGCAACCGAAAGCTTCCTCTCCGGCGCTTCCTTCACCGCAGCCATCGACAACAGCGCAGCCTTCGTTGTGATCCCCGACAACGTGGTCACCGGCACTGCCGCCGATCAAGCCATCGAGGTCAAGTACAGCATTGCCGCTTACACCATCAACGGTTTTGACTACCCTGCCACTCCCACCCAGACCGTGACGATTCCCCTTTACGGCCGGGTGAGCGCCAACAAGTTCCAGAACGGTAAGCGCTACGTGTTCCACATCGGCATCTCCCTCGACGGCGCCAACAACGAGATTATGTTCTCGCCCGTCGTGGAAGGCTGGGACACCGAGGATATCTCCGGTATCACCATCGACGCTGTCAAGGCCACCCTGCTGTAACAGCTCCGGGAATCGATTGTTTATAATATTTATCTCTACCCGGGCGGAGCAATCCGGCCCGCCCGGGACGAGATAAAGAGACAATCCGCATGATCAATAGACTGTCTTTACATATTCTCCTGGCACTTGCGCTGGCATCCTGCGTCAAGAGCACGATGGATCCGGTGGCACCGGAGCCGATGGTGTTCTCTGCGGTAGCCTCGCATTCCACCAAGGGCATCATCACAACCACGAACTACCCGATTGACGAGCCTTTCGTGGTGGAGGCAGTCCATTATGACGACGATACCGGGCTCTCCGGCGGAGACGCCTTCATGACGCGCGAAACCGTGCAGTACGACATTGACAACGGTCTGTGGAGAACCGAAGATGACTACTTCTGGCCCATTGACGGAAGAATCCGCTTCTACGCGGGCTCCCCGCTCATCCCGGAAGTATCTGTAACCCGGGAAAACGGCGTTACGGCCAATTGGGACATTTCATCGGGCGAAAACACCCAGACGGACCTCTGCTTCGCGGAAGTCGATGAGGACTGCACCGCCCACTCGGCCAGCGTTCCCATCATCTTCAGCCACGCCCTCAGCCAAGTGTGCATCAAAGCGCGTACAATTAAACACTATTCCTATTCCCGTTCTATTGATAACCTGATTCAAGCAAACATTATCACTGTGGTCTTGGATTCCGTAAAGATTGGAGGCATAGTCTCCAAAGGCCGGTTCACCCAGAAACCGCTCGGCTGGCTGCTGGAAAAAGACATTAAGTCCGAATACCCTGTCTTCTCCAGCAAAAAAGGCCAGGAACTGGGCTGCGACCGCTACGACAATCCCATCCTCTACAGGCTGAACAACATGCTGCTTATTCCCCAGACGCTATCCGAGGATGCATACATCCAGGAATGGCATCATATCGTGGTCCGCACCAGCGTCACCGACAAAGATACGGGTCAGATTATCTCAGACACAACTTATGAACTCCCCAAATCTTCCGTCATTTATCTCGCCGACTACTGCGAGGCGTGGAATCTTGACTACAAGTACACCTATCGCTTAGCCGTAGGCCTCGACAGCCCCATGCTGTCCATGGCCGTAACCGACTGGACGGAAACCAGGGAAATTATACTGGAAGACCAATGATGAGAAACAAACTGGGCTTATTGCTGCTCATATCGGGAGCCGCCCTTACATCGGCCTGCGTAAAATCCCATTTAGACCTGGGAGACAGGGCCCTCTGTTTCGCGCCCGTTGCCGAGAAGGCCACCAAAGCCATTATCGCAGGGACCAGCTACCCCACGGCCGAATCCTTCAAAGTAAGCGCTTACTATGAGGGAACGGATGCCTATTTCGAGGATCTCACCGCATCCTATTCTTCCACAAATGCCCTTTGGGAAACAACTCCCGGCCAGTATTGGCCCCTGGAGGGCTCCCTTACATTCTACGCATACAGTCCGGCATCGGCACCCGACGTCGCCATTGACGAAAACGGATTTACCGCCACGGACTACACCATACAGACAAGCGAACAGATGACAACGGATCTCTGTTATGCCAGTGCCACCGTCGCCGACTGCGCCACGCATCCCTCGGCCGTGGGCCTGACGTTCTCGCACGCACTGTCACAGCTTGTTTTCCAGGTGAAGGCTGCCGCCTATTATTCATCGGCAACCATTTCACTGACGTCCCTCAAAATCAAAGGAATCTATTCCGTGGCAAGTTTTGGGGACGGAGCGTGGTCAGACCACGGCAACCCTTATACATATACGCTGTCAAGCGCATCCACGGAGCTTTCCTACGACCAGCAGAACAGGCCGGAAACCCTCCCCATATGCGCCGATTTGTTCCTGCCGCAGGAACTATCACCCAATGCCGCGCTGGAGGTTGGCTACACTGTAGTGACCACCACGGGCGGAACAGACTATATACTGGAAAATGCACCGGTAACCATTCCACTAACCAGTGGGCTTTCACAATGGGACCCCGGTAAGAAATATATCTACACCCTCAATATAGGGATGAACAACGTAATAACTTTCACGGCTTCCGTCGTAGGCTGGGCCGATGAAAATGCGAATATCATCGTGGAGGAGAATTAGCATGAAAAAAGCTGTCCTTTACATAATCACGGCCCTGGCCCTCTTATCTTCCTGCCGCAAGAACGGGACGGAGGTGCCGGAAAAAGACCGTATACAGATATCGGCCGATGAAGGAGTGACCCAAAAGGCGCTCATCACCAGCACCACGCTCAAAACCGTAGACAACCGCCTGCACGTACTGGACGTACTGACCGGCTTTACCGGCAGCGCCAGCTGGATGAGCGGAGATTATTATATCGATGAAGACGTGGTGTATAACGGCACCGTCATCTGGGGCTATCAGTCCGGGCGCATCTACCCCTGGACAACCGACGGCTCCCACCAGTTCTATTCCTGGCTCAGCTACGACAAAAATTTGAATCTTACGGCCGATACTTTCTTCGGCACCACCATAAAGAACGGTTTCTCAACCACCAACCGCACCCTCTCGATCCCGGCCCTGGAAATGACCACGGAGACGGATCAGTTCGACTTCCTGTACGCCAATACATCGGCCTATCCCATGCCCCGGACGGATGCCTCCTCCGTGCCCCTGTCACTGCAGCACATGTTCAGCGCCATCAGCATCCTGCTGCGAAACGAGGCTCAGGATGAGATTATCGTCCACCGCGTCGTGGTGGAGGGCCTCAAGAACAAGAAGAGCGCCGTGCTGTCCTTCGTGCGCCCTCCTGAAACCACCACCCTGCCCGCCAGCGCAGGCTTCGTGAACAACGCCTATTACTATGCACTGCCCACCGCCACCAAAACCCTCACGTACGGGCAGACATATGACCTGCTGGCCCGTGTAAAGAACGCTTCGGTCGGCGAATATCGGCTCATCTGGCCCCAAAGCGTCGAAGACGTTGCGCCATCGGACGTCGAGGACCTTTCCACGTATCCCATCACCGTTTACTACGAATATTCCTCAGACGAAGACCACATCCAGCACACGGCGCACCTTCGTTTCCCGGAAGGCATGTCTTTTGACGCGGGCACGCGCTATGCCTTTACGCTGCTATTCACCCAAAAGCACATCCAGCTCACTTTCCGGGTGGATCCCTGGAACTACAACCTCAACGAATGGTCCTTCAGGGAACAGTCCATCGGCGAATGTACGGAGCTGGATTTCAAAGACAACGACGGTTACGATAAACCTTCCAAGACCTGCCGCTTCGTTGGGGGAACCCCCATCAAGGGGACTTTCAGCATTGTGGATCCTCCGGGAGCCGTTTGGTCCATCGAGCCTGTGGGCGACGTTGAATACTTCACCATAAGTCCCAACCAGGGAACAGTGGACCACGAGAATCCGGATTACGAGTTCTACATCTACCCCAACCTGGACCCGTCCCTTGACAGAACCACCGACAAGAAGCTCAAATTCAACTTCTATGTCCGTTTTACCGATGGAAACACCCACGCCGCGAACTCTGAATTAAACCGTGACGACTGGACCGTAATCCTTCCCAAGAACTAGTTTATGAAAAGAATAATCCTCATATCCTTAGCGCTCACTGCGATACTTTCGGCCATCTCCTGCCGGAAAGAGCGTGGCAGCTCTTCCGAACCGGAGGAGGGCGGCCTCAAGCTCAGTTTTGTGTGCGGCGACCAATCCACAAAGGGTGAAACGATGCCCGGTGAGGACGAATACCACGAAAACACAATCACCACCATCGACTGGTTCCTGTATCCGGAAGGACAAACCGACAGAAACGCCTATCTGAAAGGGCGGGTCACCATGAGTGGACGTACCAGCTTCAATGTCCTGGTGAATACCAGCCAGTTGCAGGCGTTGTTTGCCGGTGCCGGCCAGGGCAACCACTGCGATGTTTACGCCATCGCCAACTATCCCGGTCCCGTGACGGACTTCGATGCCGCTTCGGACACCCTGTCCCTCCGCAACCTGGCCGTCTCCAACTATTTCAGATCGGCCACCGTCCAGACGGACTTCGTCATGTCGGGCCACACAAAGGCCGAGATTATCGACAAGAACAAGACCAAGGCCGCGGAAGGAACCGTAAACCTTAAGCGTGCGGCCTCTAAGGTCACTTTCGAGTGCCGTATCGCCGACCACGTAGACATCACGAATTACATCTACTCCGACGGCGAGGTTGTAGGATCCACCACCACCAGATGGGTCCCCATCTACTCCGGCATAGGCGCATATCTGGTAAACGGCTATGCCAACGGAAAGGTGGGCGGAGATCCCGTGGAGGTGGATGAAGGATATCTCTACCGTTATGACCAGCGCACGATGACGGACGCCGACGCCGATGACTGGTACACCTGCGATCCTTTCTATTCCTACCCTCAGACCTGGAATGACGGAGACGAGCGAGAGCCTTTCATCAAACTGGTGGTTCCGTGGGCCTATCTGAACGCACAGGGCCAGGAAGCCGGGCAGAAACAGTTCTACTACAAGGTGCCCTGCCCCGGTCTGAAAATGGACGCCAACACCTGGTATCACATCAAACTGGACGTCGCCATCCTGGGCGGCGACGACTTCGAGGCCATGCTGGAAGTTTCCGGGCAATACTATGTAGTGTCCTGGAACACCAAAACCATGGTCCAGGCCGATGCCGAAATCAAGGACGCCCGCTACATAAGCGTTCCTATGCGTACATACGACATGTACAATGTCGCGGACCTGAATGTGCTCATCACCTCATCCAACGAATCCGAGCTCAACCTGAAGTCCGTGTATTACTACAACTTCGTCACCGGGCAGAACACGGATTACACCACCACGGCAAGGAACAACAACTGGATTGTCTATAACGACGATACCCGTACTTTCACCATCAATCATCCGCTGAACAACAACATCAGCAGCAGCAGTTTTGATTCCTCGCCGTACATCTTCACCTTTGAGATCCGCCACAGCGGTACGGCTGAAGACCATAAGTATACCACGGGCGACATTGTGGTAACGCAGTATCCTGCCATGTACATCGACGAACTGCAGTCGAACAAATACGTATTCATCAACGGATACGCCAACCAGGCCAGCTCCGAGGTAACCGCCTATGACGACAGCAACAACTCGCTCTCAGTACTGGTGACACGCAACTCCGTCAACGACAGCGGTGCAAATACCAACTCCCACATGTACAGAATTCACGTAACCAGCGTGGCGGGTTTGGATTATACGATTGGCGACACGCGCCTGTGGTCGGACCACAACGTCACCACGCTTGACAACATCGGCGACGACTACATGGAAACCTCCGCCATCAACGAGGACATGATTGCGCCGGAATTCATGGTTGCGTCATCGGCCGGAAAATCCCAATCCATGGATTACAAGTATGCCGTAACCCGCTGCGCCGCTTACCAGGAGAACGGTTATCCCGCCGGAAGATGGCGCCTTCCCACCAAGGCGGAAATCATGTTCCTGATCCAGCTTTCCGAACAGGGGAAGATTCCCACCCTCTTCACGCCGGACGACAAATTGAACGACGGCGCCTACTGGTGCTCCTCGGGCGTAGTTTACCCCATTGAAGACGGCAATAACAAATATGTGACCTATCTGGACTTTGACGAAGCCAGCCAATATCACAACAACACCAACTGGGTGCGCTGCATCTATGATTCCTGGTATTGGGGTGATGACAATGTCCAGGGTTACCTCACCACCTGGGGCGGTTACCATACTACCAGTCAACCCGTTAACTGATGAGAGCCATGAAAAAGATACTGATAGATTCCATAGCCGTTCTCACGGCACTCATCACCTTCTCCTCCTGCATCAGGGAAAAGCTCCCCGACGAAACCCGTCCCGACAAGTATGAAGGGCAGGAGGTCACCGTTTATTTCGGCGTACAGATGCCGGAGGCGGCGGGGCCTGCAACCAAGGCCCTGGGAGAAGAGCCTGAAATCACCTCTCTCCACGTGGCGGTATTCGGCAGTTCGGGATACCTGAAGGAATATAAACTTGCGGAACCGGTTCCCGCGGACACCTATGTTTCGGCGGAAGGCGAAGCCAATAAGAAAGGGTACAAGGTTTCCCTGTCCATCACCTCCTCCAAAGTTCGTGTACATTTCATTGCGAACGGCCCCGCCACGCTGGATTTCGACTATGAGTCCGTAGTGATGTCCAAACTCACCAGCTCCGCCGGAGAGGACGCCTATTGGCAGCGTATGGTCCTGGAGCACGGCATTTATGCCGATGCCGATGCCCCGGGCTACTATGCAACGCCTCCGGAACTGGTCATCGACCCGGACTTCGACCTGGACGAACACGGCAACCACCAGATGGCCCTCATCCCGCTGATAAGGAATTTCGCAAAACTTACCGTTGTGGCGGCCGATGCATCCACGTCACACTTCACCATTCAGTCCTTTGCCGTGGTGAATGTTCCCGACAAGGGATCCGTGGCGCCCTACAACACCATGACCGGCCAGTTTATGGAGGATTACCAGGAGTATGAGACGCTGGAAGACATCAAGAACGTCTATCCCGGCAACCTCCCGGCCGCATCCCAAATAGACAAGTCCTATCCGTCGGAAGCAGACTTCGCCAATCTTACGGGCGGCGTTGTGGCCGCCGGCGGCGCCGTATATATGTACGAACGCCCGATACCGGTAAGTGACGCCACCGTCCTCATCGTTTACGGCACCTATACGGATCCCAAAACAAACATATCTTCCAGCGGATACTACAAAATTGACCTGATGGACGGCGGAGAATATCTACCCATCCTCCGGAACTTCCGTTATCAGATCAATATCGAAAGGGTTAACCGGAAAGGGAAGTCGACGGTCATTGCCGCCCTTAACGGCGCAGGTTCGGCAGACATTTCGGCCGATATCAGTACGGCTTCACAGGTGAATCTTTCCGACGGTAATTCCGCCATCTCCGTAGAGTATACGGAGAAAACCCTTCCTATCGGCGGAACCTACACGCTTGGCGTAAGCTTTACACCCGATGTGTCGAACGGAACGGTGGACAACAGCCTTGTCACGTTTGAACTGTTGGCCGCAGAGGCAAACGGGGCTGTTATTGCGAGCACGAGTGACATCTCTTTCGACAGCACAACCGGAACCCTGTCTTATACCACCACCGACGTGGATCCGGTTCATATGAAAAGCCAGAAAATCCGCGTCATCGGCACGTCCTCAACCTCCCGCCTTTACCGAGACATCACCATACGCCTTCTGCCCCAGCAGACCATGACCGTCTCCTGCATCCCGGAGATTGAGGCTGCCACCGGAACGGAGCAGATTGTAACGGTGGAGATTCCTCAGGACCTGCCCCAATCCATTTTCCCGCTTCATTTTATGATTGAAGTGGCAGCCAAATCCCTCACGCCCGATGCCGCAGACCTTCCTGTGGAGCCGGGAGAGACCATCGTAACCGGCAGCAGCGGAAAATCCTTCCAGTTTATCAAGACCATTTCCTATACGGATTATACAGACGGCTATGCCGACGGCGTTTCCCGGTTCACCTGCGAGTTCAAGAGCATCATTCCGGTGAGTGACAGCCAGATTTATGTTGCAAATCAGTACTTTGCAACCGGCAGCACTTCATTCACCACATTTGTAATGCGCCTGTTCTCATCCCTGCGTTTCAGCGTATCCAACGCCGTCAACGAGGATGATCCGGTTCAGTTCTACTTTGTGATGGATGCAGAGCACGAAGAAGTTTCCGAAAAGCTTATTCCGGACGTCGTCCACGTTTACCTGACAGGCCTTACGCCCAATCCGGATCCGCTTTATGAGAATGAGCTGCAGAACATCTCCGGCAACCACTATGTATATGAAGTGGATGCCCCGGGAATCGGCACCCAGACCCTCCATCTTGTGTCCACCGGAGAAACCTCCCATTATGCGGTAAACCTGTCGGCCGATTACTATGAGGACAATGGCCTCACGAATGTCATGAATGAGTTCGACAGCCCCAGCTTCGGAACGGTATTATACGGAAGAGGATGGCCCACCACCTTCTCCTTTAACATTCCCGATTCTTACCAGATGCCCGCCGTGGGTTATATTGACATAGAACTCACGCTTACAAACCTTGTCCCGAATGATGCAAACATCAACACAGTAGATGGCAAGTACTATTACCGTGCAACATCCAAGGGCACCAAGACCATCAATCTGAAGACATCCGGTTCGCAGACGGGAATGGTAGCCGTAGAACTTCACCACAAGGACTTTGACACCTTCATCGGCACAAAGAGCGACAGGACATATCTGAGCATCGCCGCTTCAAAGGTTTCTCACAGCGGGCCGACCAACTCTTTCAGAGCCAATAACAATACTGTAAATGTATATACAGACAAAGCATTGACTCAAAATGTCGCGAGTTATCGCCTGGTTGCCGCAAGAAACTCTCCCGTGAATAATCTTGACGCGATAAACTTTGCGTCCAATATTGTAGACGCCACGACGAAGTTGTATATGTCCATGTACTCAAACTACAACAGTGCGACATATTATTCCAATACTATTACCGCCGAGGCACTCTATAACAACGGAGGCAACTCAAGCGTTACCTTCTCCACCTTGCAGCCCGGACGAAAAGAGGCAACAATCAGTACCACATCCTCCAATTACAGCACTTCCAACAGAAGTCATACGGAAGATGGCATGACTGTTTCCTTCTCCAGTCTGTATCAGGTGCAGTACAACCGTCTTGACATGAGCAATCCTTCAACGGTAACGGTCTCTGCTCCTGACGGGTATCACCTGGTTACCGTTGTCTTTACGTATTACCGTTCCGGTCTTACCACCTATTATCCGGGATCTGTAAGCATCACTTCCGGTGGAGGCGGTTACGCCGGCGGCGGCAGTAATAATACTTCCGGCACCTGGACCGCAGCCAACTCCACAACCGGCAGTGTTACACTGAATATGTCGGGAAGGAACAACAACAGGGTGGCCATTTCTTCCGTGGTCGTTACTATAGAGGAAGATTAGTGTGTAGTTTAAGGCGGCAGCATTTCTGTCGCCTTAAACTATTATTATTTGTATTTAGTATAAATATTGCTAACTTTGCAATCCCTTTCGGGCGGTTAGCTCAGTTGGTTCAGAGCACCTGCCTTACAAGCAGGGGGTCACTGGTTCGAATCCAGTACCGCCCACTACCGATTAATAGCACTGACAGAAATGTTAGTGCTATTTTTTTGCAAAATTTTGTAAAAAGATTTGCAAAGTTCAAAATATGTCGTACCTTTGCAGTGTACTATTAAACTAATACACGCGAAAATGAAAAGAATAATTGTTGCTATCCTGCTGATTATGACGGCTTTAACGGCCGCCGCGAAGAATGACTGGAAAGGAAAGGTGGTAGATGAGAACGGCGAACCCGTGGCCTACGCCAACGTGGCCGTGCTCTCAAAGGCGGATTCCACCGTGGTTTGCGGCGCCGTCACCGGCGAGGACGGTACCTTTAATATTATTACGCGCGAGACCGACGGCATCATGATGGTAGCGATGATCGGCTACCAGACGGTGTACTTCACCCCGAAGGACGGCATCACCATCGTGCTGAAAAGCGACAGCTCCATGCTGGAGGCTGCCACGGTGCAGGCCATCATGCCCAAGACCACCCTCACGGGCGAAGGTCTGCAAACCAATGTCCGCGGTTCCGTACTGGAGAATGCCGGCAACGCGAACGACGTGCTGGGCAAGACGCCGGGCATCATCAAGGGGCAGAACGGGCTGGAAGTCATCGGCAAGGGCACTCCACTGGTATACATCAACGGCCATAAGGTGACGGACGAAACCGAACTGGAACGCCTGCAGAGCAATGAAATCCAGAGCATCGAGGTCATCAACAATCCCGGCGCGCAGTACGACGCAACCGTACAGGCCGTGGTGCGCATCAAGACCATCAAACGGCAGGGCGACGGCTTCGGCTTCGGCATAAACACCTCCGACGAGCAGTCCCTGCAGTGGCTTCCCGGTAACAGCGCCCGCGCGGCCATCAACGCCAACTACCGCACCGGCGGCGTGGACATTTTCGGCACCCTCAACTACCGCTACGACGCCTTCCGTCAGCTCAGTTACGCAGAATCTGCCAGCTACGGTCTGGACCAGAGCAACAACCCCTTCGTCTTCGAAAACAAAGGCGACATCGACGGTCAGGGCTGGGACAGCAGAATGAACGGCAGCGTGGGCATAAACTGGCAGGTGGCCGACAATCACTTCCTGGGCGGCAAGGTGGAATGGGGCCGGCAACTGAGCGATTACGGTTTCACCAGCCTGACCACCGAAGTCTTCGAAAACGGCACACTGGTGGACAAACTCTCCACCGTCACCACGGACAGTATGGGGCCGAACATCCCCTATAACCTTGGCGCAAACCTGTACTATAACGGCACCATCGGCGAAAAACTGGGCGTAGACATAAACCTGGATTACTACGGCACCAGCACCTCCTCGCGTTCCACCTCCAAGGAGGCCAGCGAGATGACGACGGATGCCGATATCGCCAGCATCGGCAACGCCACCGGGCGGATGTGGGCCGGAAAGGCCGTCCTCTCCTACCCCATCTGGATGGGTCAGCTGCAAGTGGGAACGGAAGAAACCTTCTCCCGCCGCACCGACAGCTATTCCATCGAAGGCGTGGTGATCAAGCCCTCGGACGCAAAAGTGAAGGAGGACAACATCGCCGCCTTCGCCTCCTACGGCTGCTATATCCCGAAATTCGGCCAGCTCAGCGCCGGCATCCGCTTCGAGCACGTGCACTACATCTTCGACGACGCCGAAGACCCCGCCCTCAACGTGGACCGCACCTACAACAACTGGTTCCCCACCATTTCCTATGCTACCGCCATCGGCCCGGTGCAGCTGCTGGCCAATTACAGCGCGAAGACGCAGCGTCCCGGCTATTCCATCCTTTCCGGCGCCGTACGCTACAACAACCGATATATCTGGCAGAGCGGAAATCCCCAGCTGAGGCCTGTGGAACTGCACAATCTGGGCATCACCGCCGTCTGGGGCTTCGCCTCTTTCATCGTGAACTACATCCGCACGGACAACGCCATTATGCTGTGGTCCCGTCCCTACAACGACGAAGGCGTAGTGTTCGTCAAGCCGGAGAACGTCCCCACCCCCTACCGCAACCTGTCTGTCTATCTGAACCTGACGCCCACCATCGGCCCGTGGAACCTCAATTACACCATCGGAGCCATGCCGCAGTGGATTTCGATTGAGGCCGACGACCCGCGTGAGCCTTCAGGAAAAAGGACGCTTTCCTTCAACGACAAACCCGGTTTCTTCGTTGAACTCAACAACACCTTCACCGTAAAGGGCGGCTGGCAGTTTGAGCTGGGCGGAACGTGGATGTCCAAAGGCTATATGCAGAACATGTATATGACCAATAATTACGTAGACCTGAACTTCGGCATCCAGAAGACCCTCCTGAAAGACGGTTCGCTGATTATCCGCCTGGACGGCAGCGACCTGCTGGGTACGGCGCACTTCGACATGAACACCGACTTCGGCAGCCACACCATCATGCAGAACAACAGCTTCGACTCGCAGCGCATCAAGCTCTCCCTGCGCTACAACTTCAACGCCGCCAAGAGCAAGTACCGTGGTACCGGCGCCGGCGGCGATGAAAAAGCCAGAATGTAGATTTATCGGGCCGACTCAAGCGCCCCCTGCCAGCCCTCGTTGGCGCGGTAGTGCGACGCATACAGCGACTCAATCTCCAGCACGGGAGCCTGGAACACGCCCGCCCTCTCCACGAAGAATTCTTCGGAGAGGGTGGTGTTTTCTTCGGGATAGGTGTCGAAGAAGTACTCCGTGGCCGATGCCTTCACGTTGCGGTAGCCCTGCGGCCGGAACCGCCAGACCACGCCGCCCACGCGGGGCGCGATGAAGCCGTAGCCCAAATAGCCGGACAGCTGCTGCACCGGCGTGAGCGACGCTTCACGCGGGGCGGTAACTTTCACGAACGAACGGTTCTCCGCATTCCAGATGCTATAAACAGCCTGGATGCGATCCCCCACCTTCACCGTGTCTCCAGGACGGATTTCCTTTCCGTCGCGGTAGAATTTCCGGCCGATGGTGAAGCCGTTCCCCGTGGCCTTGATGTCCTTGAAAGGAGCATCATAGGTGGCCGACAGCACAACGACGCGGGTCTGCAAAACAGCCTCCGATCCATCCAAAATGGCGGTAATAGCATCGATGAACGCCGGCTCCGCATCCCACTTCTGCGTCTCCTTCTGGAGCATCAGCCAGAGACGGATGCCATCCGCTATATTAGCAGCATCTTTCGATAAAAGCTGGCAGAGGAGCGCGTGCGCATAGGCTTCGCTTTCCAGCAGCCCGCGCCAGGGCATGACGGCGTTGGGATAATACCAGCCGCCGTCGCGGTGTTCAACGGCGTATTCCTTCAGGGAGGCTACATCGGCCTTGATTGAAGCGGTCAGCTTGCTCTTGGCGCCCAGGGAAATCCCCCAGGCCTTTGCCAGGGCCAGGCCGCCTTCCCGCTCCACGAGGTTGCGGAGCGTGAGCAGCCGCCGGGACTTCGCCAGGATCTGACCGTTCATTCCCCTGCCGTCCTTCTTGGAAGGAATAAGATAGCTCTTCGCATCCTTGGTGAATTCCTTCATCCGCTTCTTTTCCCGATCCGACACCGGTTTCACCTCGAACGGGACTTCGCTGTACAGCGCCCGCACGTGCATGTACTGTGCATCGGAAAGATAACCGCAGTAGACGGGACGCACGTCGTCGAAGCAGCACTTGTCCAGGAACTCCACCGCCGCATCCAGTCCGTCCGGCACCTCGAAGCCGCGATCTCTGAGCAGTGCAAAACGCTCCAGCAGAACGGCCGTGATAACAGGCGACGAACTCATTCCCTCGAACCAGCCGAATCCGCCATCGGCGTTCCTGCAGGCAAGGATCTTGTCCAAAAGCTCCTCATCGGAGGATGACGCATCATTCTCCGGGAGGAGTCTGGAAGCCATTAACTGTACGTACCAGGCTTCGGAGAGGGACAGGACGTCATTACCGGAAGGCACCACGTGCTCCGGAATGGCATCACGGACCATGTCCAGAATGGTGATCTCCTTCAGCGCAGCCTCCGCGGCCGGCACATTCACAAAGCGCGAACGAAGGTCGGCCAGCAGCGCCTCGCGGTCCATTCCGGCCCGCAGCACGGCGGAATGCGCTTCCGTCAGCCGCTGGGCGGCCGGATACACCGGCACGTTCACCCGAACGGCATCGGAGAAGCCGTCGCCCTTGAAGGCGGCAGTGAGGGTGACGTCATTCCCCTCGGACGTCACTTCCACAGGGAATACCTGCGACACCGTGCCGCGAGCGGGGACGGTGACAGCCACCGTCTGCTCCCGGTCCCCCACTTTCAGGGCCAGCAGACCGGAAACCTCCTCATCGGAGATGGACGACACCGTAACAACTGCCTCGTAACGGTCTCCCACATAGAGGAAGCGAGGCTCCAGCAGGGCCACCTTCACCGGCAGCGACACCACCAGTTCCTTCTGAGCCACGGCGTTGTGCAGCTGCTTGTCGTGCGCATACACCCGCACGTAGTAGGTGGAGAGTTTGTCGGAGGTGCGGAACTTCACTTCCAGGGTGCCATCGGCCTGCGGATACAGGTGCGGCTGGAAAGTGAGGGCCGATGAGAACTTCTCCCGCACGGTCACTTCGCCCCAGTCGCCGAACGACGGCTTTTCCTCTACCATCTGCATGGGAACAGAATCTTCCGCCGAATCATTCAGCATTGCCGGCATGGCAAGCGCCTCCTCCGCCATCACTGCGGAACCGACGGATTTCGCCACCGCCCCGTTACGATAACCATAAGCGATAATACGGGAAGCGCCGACACGGCCGCAGATGCTGGAGACGGAAGCCTCGTCCACGGAGAAGTCCCGCGTGGTCACCATGGGCCAGTAATTCGCGGCGATGGCGTCGATGCTCTTATCCCAGGCCGCCGCCAGCACCTCGGTTCCGGCGCCCGTCTTCACGGTGAAGCTGTAATCTACGCCGGGATAGGCCTTATCCTGGAAACGGGTAAATTCCAGCGGCAGGGCGAACTTGTCCTTTGCCCGCCGATACTCCCGGCCAAACTGGACAGCCTGCCCGTGAATGAAATAGAACACCTGCAGACGCACGGCGTCCGGATATTCGTCTTTGTAGTCGAAGGAAAGCGCTTCAATGCCGCAGTCCCTGACGTGGAAAGTCTTGTGCACCAGCACCTTATGTTCTTCCCCATAGAGGGTGGCAATGGCCCAGGCATCGCCTTCGGCCGTTCCCAGACGGGCCTCCACAGCCCCGCCCGATGCCACCGTCAGCGGTCCCGGCAGGAACACCCGCTTGACTTCCTTCCCCAGTTTTCTGGAGTTCGGCCGGATGCAGAAGATACGAAGCTTGACTTCGCCGAGGGCCTTGGAACCATCGGCCCGGACAACCTCCGCCATCGCGTGCAAAACGTAATAGCCGTCGGCGGGCAGCGCCAGCGGAAGGATGTCGCCGGTCCTGGCCTTGCCGGTGGCAATCTCCTTGTCCGACGCATCCAGGAGCTTATAGGTATACTGGATGGGCACGCTGAGTTCATCGCCCATCGAGACCAGCTTCACGCGGGCGTTCACCTGGAGGGTGTTCACCACGCACTTGGGGCTGTTCTGCCGCCAGTACCAGGAATCCGGATCCGAGGTTGCCGTCAGGTCGGCATCGGCCGGTCCATCCACCGAAGCCCGCAGGCCTATGTCATCGGCCACCAGGAAACTGTCGGAGAAACTGTGGGTCTCCCCGGTGGCTTCCGTGATGGTGAGCTCCACGTTGTGGTAACCGGACGAACGGGTCCGGAAGGTGGCACTGAAACTGTTGTCCGAAGCGATGGGAACATCGTCCTCCCATACCACGCCGTCGTAGCGCTTCACCACCATGTGCAGGCGGGCGCCGCTGAGCGGATGGCCCGAGTAACTCTCAATGCTGCCGCTCACGGTGGCATCATCTCCCGCCAGTGTAAGCTTCTGCTGCGCGTCGAAATGTACGTCGAAGCTGGGAAGCACGAACTCGTCCACGCGGAACCAGTCATAGCCCAGCCCCACGGCTTCCAGTTCGAAACGACCGTTGCGGAGGCCCTTCGGCAGCACGAACTTTCCGGAGACCGAGCCCCACTCGTTGGTGGTGAGGTTCAGCGTTTCCAGAATGTTGTCCTCGCTGTCGTGCAGGCGGATTTCCACCTTGCGGTCCTTGATGGCCTCGAAACCCTTTTTGGAAGAGCCCTTGAATACGACGGCTTTGAACTGCAGGGTATCTCCGGGGTTGTAGGCACCGCGGTCCTTATAGATGTTGCAACGGGTATAGTCGCTGTAATCCTTTCCGTCGTAATACCAGCCCAGATACAGGCTGCGGGACTTCCTGTTTCCGTTTTCGGCCACCAGGTCATAACCGGACTTCTTGCCGGCCAGGAGCTTGGCAATTTCCTGAGGCAGCGGGGTGAACCCGTCCAGCTTCAGGGAAGCGGAAGTCACTTCCTTCCCGTTTTTCATCAAATGCAGGGTAACGGTCTTCAGGGGGACGCCCGTCTCATAATCGGCCACATAGACGCAGCGTCCGCGGCTGTCCACGCGATGCGCGAGGGAGAGCGTATATTGTTCGTAGAAGTCCTGGGCCGACAGGTCGCCGTTCTTCGCCTCCAGCGTATATTCACCGTCGGAGAGCACCGGAAGCTTGATTTTCAGCGTATCCGTCACAAAGAAACTGGCGGTGGTGTTTTTCAGCTTCCAGGTCTGGACGGTCTTTTTCTCACTGCGCAGGGTAACATTGGCCGATGTCAGGTTCTGCAGCACCACCAGCGCCTGTTTCCCGTTGAAACGGATGGAGATATCCTTTTCCGTGAGGGTTTCTATGAGGTTGGCGGGATAAGTGCAGCCGTTAACCAGAGTCTTGTCATCTCCCTTGTAGGATTTCCTTTCCTTTTCCAGCGCCTGGGCATCGGCATACAGGGTCTTATAGGCATCGCTGCCGGCTTTGTCCTTCTTCAATTGGGCGAAACGGAGTCTGAGCAGCTGGGCCCGGGGGTAGACGCTGAAGGCCTTCCCTTCATACTTTTTCGCAAGATCTTCGTAGGCCTTCACCTCCTTGGGCCTGTTAATATCCAGCCAGGTTGTCTTTCCAAGCACAAAATACTCAAGGATGGCCTCGTTGGGATAAACGCCCTTCACCTCCTCCCGGAGCGCAGCGATCGCTTCGTTTTCATTGCCATAGCGGCGACCGGCCACATACCACAGCGCCCACTCCTTATCACTGCGGATGAAAGGCTTCAGGCTGCCGTTCAGGATACCGCTCACCCCGCGTTGCAGAGCAGGGTGACTCCCGGAGAAACGGGCCTCGTTTTTCTTGTAGCAGTCCCATAGCTTGTCCGTGGAAACGCTCAGCCAATCGGCCATATACAGGAAGGAGACCACCGGTTCATCGAAGTCCTCCACCTCTTTCTGAAGAGCCTCATTCAGCGTATTACGCTGCTTCCAGTCCCTCCGGAGCACGGTGTTCACATATTCCGTGGCGGCGTCGTAGAAGTCCACCGGAAAGTGTTTGGCAGCAGCCTCCTCCTTGATTTGTTTCAGGAGGTTTGCCTCTTGCTGCGGGAGGTCGGCCTTGTGGGCCTTGTCGTATTTTTTCCAGAGATCCGTCAGCACGTGTCCGTCATTTTGCGCAAAAAGGGTGACGGCCGACAAGATGGCCGCCAAAGTGGTCAGTATGCGTTTCATAACAAGCCATTAAAGGGTTATGTTGTAGTTTTATCAATTATTGTGCCCCGAACAGCGGCAGCGCTTCCGCCACCACATACGCGCTTCCGCCGATATATATCACCGTTTCAGGAGTGGCCCGCCTTAGCGCCTCCTCCACCGCATTCTTCACCGACTGTATTGCAATACCATTGTTATTAACTGCTTTATTCAATAGTTCCTCTGCCGGGAGGGCACGGGGGGTGGCGGGGGCGGTGAAGATGTACTGCGCCCCCATGGGAAAGAGGGGCAGGATGGCATTCAGGTCTTTATCGGCCATTATACCATATACTATAATGAGCGGGCGGTTCAGGGCCTGCAATTGGGCGAAGTTGTGCTGCAGGGCATGGGCGTTGTGGCCGATGTCGGCGATGACCAGCGGATTCTCTTGCAGGCGTTCCCACCTTCCATGGAAACCCATGCGGGCGGCGGTGTGGATGATACCGTCGATGAGCGCCTCCTCGTTCGACAGGGGCTCATACCCCGGCAGTTGCTTCAGGATGTCCACAGCGGCTAAGACCGTGTGGAGGTTGCGGGATTGGACATCGGCCTGGAGATCCATCGCCTGCAGAATTTCCTCGTGGCGGGGCCAGAGGGAGGGTTGGGACCTGTCGGCGAAGATGATGGGCCCGCGGGCCTTGGCCTCAAAGACGGGAGCCGTTTCCTCCCGCCACTCCCCTATCAACGCCGGCACGCCCGTCTTGAAGATGCCCGCCTTTTCGGCCGCAATCTCCTCCAGGGTGTTTCCCAACAGCTGACAGTGGTCCAGGCCGATGGATGTGACGATGGTCAAATCCGGCCGCTCCAGGATGTTGGTACTGTCCAGCCGTCCCCCGAGGCCTGTCTCGATAACAGCCACGTCCACGCCTTCGTCGGCGAACCACTTGAACGCCAGCCCCGTGGTGATTTCGAAGAACGACAGTCCGTGCTCCGTGCACCAGGGCAGCCAATGATCTAAGAATCCATACACATATTCTTTCGAAATCAGGCCATCGGCTGTGCGGATTCTTTCGCGAAAGTCGATCAGATGCGGGGAGGTGAAAAGGCCAGTCCCGAGGCCGTAGGAACTGAGGGCGGAGGTAAGCAGGTTGGCCACCGAGCCTTTACCATTGGTGCCGGCTATATGGATGGCGCGGAACTTCCGCGAAGGATGCCCCAGAACCTCTTCGAAGGCCAGTTGGCGTTCCAGCCCCGGTTTGTAGGCACCGGCGCTGAAACCCTCTTTCTGTACGGACGGGAAACGGTGGAAGATGTCCTCCACCAGGGCCTGGTATTCCGCTTCCGAAAAGACTGCCTTCATACTCACAAAGATACAAAAATCGGCCGGCTTTCTTGCGATTGTACGTTTTTTTCGATAACTTGGCCGTATCAATCGCAATTGAACAATTAACCATAACCGCGCCATGAAGAAATTTCTAGCTGCCACCCTGGTGGCCCTCCTGGCCTTCGGCGCCGCCGATATGCAGGCCCAGGCTTTACTGAACAACCTCAAGAACAAGGCAAAGAACGCCGTGAACCAGAGCGTGAACAACGCCACCTCATCGGCCGTCAACGCTGCCTCGAAAGCCGCCGGCAATGCCGCGCAGAGCGCCGTGAACGGTGCCGGTTCCTCGATGAACACCGCTCCCCAGAACCGCCCGTCGGCCAAAGGCAGGACCATTTACGTGAGCGTCTCCACCGGCAAGGCCCGCGCGGACGGTCTCTCCCCGGAGAATGCCCTGAAGGATCTGCAGAAGGCCCTGGATATGGCGGAGGACAATGACGTAATCAACGTGGCCGAAGGCAACTACCTTGGCAACATGGACCGCGGTTACGTTCAGATCGGCCAGTTCGGAAACGCCACGCACGACCTTGGCAAGTTCATCAGCATCTACGGCGGCTGGGACACCAGTTTCACCGAAAGGAATGTGATCAAGCACATCACCAAGATGCAGCCCACCAACCAGAGCTTCACCGCCCCGCTGTTCAACTGGAACGCCCGCAGGAAATTCGACTACACCGGCCCTATGGGCGACGTAGTGCTGGACGGTTTCGTCTTCGACCTGGGCGAAAACAACCGCTACTTCGTGAAGAACGTGGCCATCGAGGCCACGGGAACGCCCAACGAGGGTGTGCTCACCGGCCGCTTCGTAGAGCCGGATTCCAATCCTTCCTTCCCGCTGGAAGGTTATTCAAGCGGTGACGAATATGCCCTGCACCTGGATGTGGAAGGCAATGTCCGCATTTCCAACTGCATCTTCGTCAACTGCCGGGATTACGGCATCTCCGCCCTCATGGCAAAAGGCCACATCGAGGTTTGCAACAACATCTTCATCGCCTGCCGCTATGCCGCCTGCCAGGTCAAGGGCAACGTGAAGGATGCGGACATCGAAAAAGTGTCCTTCGACTTCCACCACAACACCGTCCTCTTCACCTGGACGCGCACCAAAGGCTTCGAGGATATGGGCCAGGGCTTCCGTTTCATGAACGGCATCCGCACCATCAACGTGTACAACAACATCTTCGGCTGCAACTCCAACTGCGCCGTGGAGCGTGTGTACTATGAATCCAACAAGCAGATGGAGGCCCTCAAGGAGAGCAACCTCTATGACAACTACTTCTTCGCCAACCGCAGGGATCTGGAACTGGCCGCCCCCGGCGCCGCCACCATCTCCGTGGATGCCAGCCGCATCGAGGAAGCGGAGCAGATCGGCCCCAAGTATGAAGGCAACAAGGAACTGCCCAAGAGCTTCGACGCCTTCTACAAGGCCATCGACCAGTCCTATCTGGAAGGTTACATGACCCTGAAGATCGTCCAGTCCCGCAGTTATGACGCCAACTCCGCCGCCAACCAGGTGAACCGCCTCTTCGGCCTCAACCAGCAGGGCACGGAAATCGTGCGTCCCAGCATGTACTGCAACAAGTATCCTTGGGAGAAGTCTCTGGACCTCTGGGGCAAAGTCCCCGGCTACGGCGCCCAGATGCCGAAATAGCCGCATGGAGCTTATCTAGCTGATAATCAGCAAGTTCCCAAACTTAGGGTGCACCGCCAAGTGCACCCTATTTTTCGTAATTCACTGTGAATCAGTAACTTCCGCGCCACTGGCCGGAATAGCCCTCTACAGCAACTTCGCTGCGATTTCCGACAGCATGGAGCGTTCGCCCTTGCGGAGGAACACGTGCTGGAAGAGGAACTGGCCCTTCATCTTCTCGCCCAGGTGGGTGAGGCCGTTGGACCACTGGTCCAGATACGGCTGGTCAATCTGGAAGATATCACCCGTAAACACCATCTTGGTGCCTTCCCCTGCGCGGGTGATGATGGTCTTCATCTCGTGCGGGGTGAGGTTCTGGGCTTCGTCCACAATGAAATAGACCTTCCCCAGGGAGCGGCCGCGGATGTAGGCCAGCGGGGAGATAATGAGCTTTTCCTCCTTGATGAGGGCGTCCAGCCGCTGGGCCTGCTTGCTGCCGGGGCGGAAACAGTGGCGGATCACCTCCAGGTTGTCCATCAGGGGCTGCACGTAGGGGCTCATCTTGCTCTTCTGGTCACCGGGCAGGAAGCCGATGTCCTGACCGCCCAGCACCACGGTGGGCCGGGTGAGGATAATCTCATCATAGCTGTCTTCCTGCTCCAGGGCCGATGCCAGCGCAATGAGCGTCTTTCCCGTACCCGCACCGCCGGTGAGGGAAACCAGCGGAATGTCCGGGTTCAGGCAGGCGTCCATGGCGAAGCGCTGTTCATCGTTGCGCGGGCGGATGCCGCAGGCCTGCTGGGCACGTACCAGCACAATCATCTCCCGCTTCGCATCATAGCGTGCGCAGACGGTGGTGCCGCCGAAATTGAACTTGTAGAGTTGGTTGGGTTTAGGTTCTTTGGAGCTCACCTCCAGCCACGGGATGGAATTGTCCTGGCCGTAGCAGAGCCGCTGCAGGGCTTCCGACGAAGCCTCCATCTCCACCACTTCCTTCTCCAGGCTCTCCATCACTTCGTCGTCCATACGGTCACGGAGATAGTCCTGCACTTCCATGCCGGCGGCCTTGGCCTTCAGGCGGAGGTTGATGTCCTTTGTGACCAGCGCCACGAACCGGCCCGGATTGTGGTCCCGCATCCACATGGCGGTAGAGAGGATGCGGTGGTCCTGGATGTCGTCGCGGAAGAGGTCCCGGAACTCCGGCGCAAAGGGATGGTTGGGCTCAATCTTGATGTAACCCAGCTTCTTCCCCAGCGGGACGCCCCGCTCGCCGAATTTCACTCCTTCGGTGAGGGTGTTGATCTCCCGCATGAAGGCGCGCGCGTTGAAATTCACGGTTTCGTCGCCTTTCTTGAACTTGTCCAGTTCCTCGATCACCGCCACGGGAATGACGATGTCGTTGTCCTGGAAATTTTTCACGCTCTGGTAGTCGTGCAGGATGATGTTGGTATCCAGCACGAAAATCTTGGGCTGCTTTTTAGTCTTCACCTTCCAGTGTATTTAAGAGGGATTCAAGGATTTGCGGAATTTCCACCTTTCCGGTGAGGCGGATGCCGCCCTTGCCGGGAGTGGGATGGCCGATGGGAAAGTATACCACGTCCTCCAGGATGAGTTCGGCGTCCACATAGTCGTAGTCTATGTCGGCTATCTGGATAATCACGCCGGGAACTTCGCCGAAGAGCACGCGGACGGGCTTTTCCCCGCCGTAGGCCTTGCTGATGTCCTGGATGCAGATATCCGCCCCGGTACCGGCGGCCATTGCGCGAAGGGCGCACAGCAGACCGCCTTCACCCACCGTTGCGCCGGCTTTCACCACGCCGTCCTCCACCAGTTCGCGCACCACCTCGAAGCAGTCCATGAAATAGTCCGCATCCTGAATGTCGGGGGCGGTAGATGGGCTGGTTTGAAGCGCCTGTGCCAGGGCCGATCCGCCCAGCCGGAAGTCGCAGGGGTCGAAGGGGATGTAGAGGAGCCAGTCGGAGGCATCGGCCTGGATGGTGGCCGACACTTTGCGCCTGCGGGAGATGCGTGCCTTGTACGGGAGGTCTTCCCGCATCAGCGTCAGTTCTTCGGGGATGTCTTCATCGGCCTCCGCCGCCGTGGCGGCTTTGAAACTGACGGACGGTTCCCCGCCGGTGACGGCGTATTTGGCAATCTTTACGCCCAGCGCATCGATGTAATCGCAGGCCGCCTCCACGGAACGGTAGAAGCCGGCAGGAAGGCCGATGCCCTTCCCGTTCCACTTCCAGTCCGCCTTCAGGGAGAGGTCCCCCAGGCGGAAATGGCCGCTGCACCAGATGGCGTCGATGAGCGCCTGCGCCACCTTCCCGGCCGTGTAGGGACCGGAGAAAGCAACGGGGAGACGGCGTTTTTGAAGCGCCTCCACCTTCTGGGCATACTGCAGGGCCTTTTTCTCATCATAGCCGTGCTTGTCCGGAGCCGGGTCCGGGCTTTCATCGGCCAGGGTCTCCTCCGGATCTCCTTCCGGTTCCAGCGGAGGCTCTTCCATGCACTCCCGCAGCATCCGCCCCGGGGTGATGGGCATCTGCACGCCATCGATGATGTAATTGCTATTGAGCAAGTCCATGCTTCAAATATAGCGATTTTTCGAAAAAAAGGCAAATCTGCCGGCTGGAACGTAAGTGGTTGATTCATCAGCCATTACGCAAACACGGGTGCACCTTGCGGTGCACCCGTCATTTAGCATTTCGCTGAGTATCAGTAAGATACGCTCCAGCTTACTTCGCGCTCTGCTCGATCTGCGCCTGGGCGGCGGCAAGGCGGGCGATGGGCACGCGGAACGGCGAGCAGGAGACGTAGTCGATGCCGATGGTGTTGAAGAAGGCAATGGACTTGGGGTCTCCGCCGTGTTCACCGCAGATGCCGCACTGGAGGTTGGGACGCTTGCTGCGGCCGCGCTCCACGCCGATCTGGACCAGCTGGCCCACGGCTTTCACGTCGATGGTCTGGAAAGGATCGCTGTCCAGGATCTTGTTGCCAAGATAGTCACCCATGAAGGTGCCGATGTCGTCGCGGCTGAAGCCGAAGGTCATCTGGGTGAGGTCGTTGGTGCCGAAGCTGAAGAATTCCGCGGCGCGGGCCATACGGTCTGCGGTGAGGGCGGCGCGGGGGATTTCGATCATGGTACCGAACTGGTATTCGATCTGCTGTCCCTGGTGGGCCTCAACCTCTGCTTTGATCTTGTCGCAGATAGCCTTCTGGAAGCTGAGCTCACGGGCGGAAATGGTGACGGGAATCATGATTTCCGGATGCGGGTGCAGGCCTTCCTTCTGGAGTTCCGCGGTGGCGGTGAAGATGGCGCGGTACTGGGTTTCGGCGATGAGCGGGAAGCTCACGTGCAGGCGGACGCCGCGGTGACCCATCATGGGGTTCACCTCGTGCAGGCTTTCGCCGCGCTTCTCGATTTCCTTCACGGAAACGCCCAGTTCGTTGGCGATTTCCTTCTTCTTGTCCTCGCCCTTAGGTACGAACTCGTGCAGCGGCGGATCCAGCAGGCGGAACACAACCGGCTTGCCGTCCATCACGCGGAGGGTCTCCTTAACGGCGGCCTTCATGAACGGTTCCAGTTCGGCCAGGGCGGCCTTGCGTTCGGCATCCGTGTCGCAGAGGATCATCTTGCGGAGCTTCTGCAGCGGAGTCTCGGAATTCTTGCCGTAGAACATATGCTCGATACGGAACAGGCCGATGCCCTGCGCACCGAACTTGAGGGCGCGTGCAGCGTCTTCCGGAGTATCCGCATTGGTGCGGACACCCAGCTTGCGGAATTTGTCGCACATACCCATGAACTTGGCGAAGAGCGGGTTCTCGCTGGCGTCCATCGTCTCGATGGCGCCTTCATAGACGAGGCCCTTTGCACCGTTCAGGGACAGCCACTCGCCTTCTTTGTAGGCCTTGCCGCCATTGAAGGAAACGGTCTTGTCCTTGAAGTTGATCTTGAGGGCGTCGCAGCCCACGATGCAGCACTTGCCCCAACCACGGGCCACGAGGGCTGCGTGGGAGGTCATGCCGCCGCGTTCGGTGAGGATACCCACCGAAGCGTGCATACCGTCGATGTCTTCCGGGGAAGTCTCTTCACGCACCAGGATGCAGTTCTTGCCGGCCTTCTGGTAGGCGATGGCATCCTCGCTGGTGAAGACAATCTGACCCACGGCGCCGCCCGGGGAAGCGGGCAGGCCCTGTGCCAGGACGGCGGCCTTCTTTTCGGAGGCGGGGTCCAGGATGGGGTGCAGCACCTCGTCCAGCTGGGCGGGAGCAACGCGCATCACAGCGGTCTTTTCGTCGATGAGGCCTTCCTCCACCATATCCACGGCCATCTGCAGGGCGGCCAGGCCGGTGCGCTTGCCGATACGGCACTGCAGCATCCAGAGCTTGCCTTCCTGGATGGTGAACTCGATGTCCTGCATATCCTGGAAGTGGTCCTCCAGTGCCTTACGGATATCGTCCAGTTCCTTATAGACTTCCGGCATGGCCTTTTCCAGGGATGCCAGATTCTTGTTCTTTTCGCTCTTGGTAGCTTCGTTCAGGGGGTTCGGGGTGCGGATACCGGCCACCACGTCTTCGCCCTGGGCGTTGATGAGCCATTCGCCGTAGAACTTGTTGTCACCGTTGGCAGGGTTACGGGAGAAGGCAACGCCGGTGGCGGAGGTGTCTCCCATGTTGCCGAACACCATGGACTGTACGTTCACAGCCGTGCCCCAGTCGTCCGGAATATGCTCGATCTGACGGTAGCGGATGGCGCGTTTGCCGTTCCAGCTCTTGAACACGCCGCCGATGGAACCCCAAAGCTGGGCCATGGCGTCGTCCGGGAATTCAACACCCA
>JAFZKT010000020.1 GCA_017553545.1 Bacteroidales bacterium
TAATCAGCCGAGGATTACTATCTTTGCATCTGCATATCATGATACGGCATAACTGATGAAAAAGCTGATACTCTTCGATCTGGACGGGACGCTATTGGACACCCTGGAGGATCTTTCCGCGGCAGTGAACCACGCTTTAGAGCTTCGCGGTATGCCCATCCTCACCATTGACGCATATCGCGGGATGGTGGGTCACGGCGTACGCAACCTGGTGCAGCGTGCGCTGGAAGCGTCGCTCGCCGTCATGCCAGGCATCAACCGGACATCCGACACCCTGGTGGACAGCACCCTGGCCGATTTCAAAGACTACTACCAGGCGCACATCGACGTGCATACGCGGCCGTATCCTGGGATTCCGGAGCTGCTGGCCGACCTGCATGCCCGCGGCATCCGACTGGCCGTGGTCTCGAACAAGTTCCAGGAAGGCACGGAGTACCTGATCGGCAGGTTCTTCCCCGGCATCCCCTTCGTGTCCATACTGGGCAACCGTCCCGGATACCCGCTCAAGCCGGACCCGGAGATTGTACAGGAGGTGCTCAGCCGCGCCGGCGTTTCTCAGGAAGAGGCGATGCTGGTGGGCGATTCCCCCACCGACATGCGCACCGCTTTGAATGGCGGTATCGATGCCCTGGCGGTCACCTGGGGCTACCGCAGCGCGGAGGAACTCTCCGGCAACGGCCTGGTCCACAGTGTCCCGGCCCTTCGCATCGAGCTGCTCGGCTTCTATGTGAGCGAGCCCGTGAGCACCCCGCCGCCAGCCTTCGAGACACCTCTGCAACAGCTTATTTATGAAACCTTTGCGTCGAAGGGCATCCCCTTCGAACGCGTCGACACCGACCCCGGACTTACAATGGAGGACTGCGCCCACATCAGCGCCCGCATCGGGGTGGACATCGTCAAGACCATCTTCCTGTGCAACCGACAGCAGACGGAGTTTTACCTTTATGTCACCTCCCACGACAAGCCGTTTGTGACGCGCGAGTTCTGCGGGACGCTGGGTATCCCGCGGGTGTCGTTCGCCTCGGCCGATCTTTTATGGGAGCGTACCGGCGTACGGGTTGGCGCAACCACCATCTTGAGTAGCGTCTGGCCCGCCTGTGCCGGTGTGCACCTGGTGATGGACGCATCCATCGCCGCCTCGGAGTGGTTTGCCTGCACCGACGGCACGCCCACCTGCTTCGTGAAGATCCGCACCAGGGACCTGCTGGAGAAGTACCTAGGAGATGTGTCCATTCTGGGACACAGCCGTTAAACCGATGATTCTACCGATCTCGATTATCATTACCTCTATCCGGACGATACGAACCTTATACTTCCACAACTGCATTGTCTTGAAAAGCTTTGTGTTCATTATAAAACACGTAACCCAGTTGATTGCAAAGCAGCGTGGTATTTCCAATCTTGCTGCCGGAGCCGCCGGCGTAATGGGTGTGGCCATAGATCCAATAATCAGCTCCGCTTTGTTCGATGAATTCGTCCAGGTCCACTTGGAACGCGGTGTTCAACGCCCCGCCAGGGTAGCCATTGAATTCATCCCGAAGCGTGGGGCAATGGTGGGTTACAACCACCTTATGCGCCGCCGTGGATGCCTTTAGGGCCGAGTCCAACCATTCCAGGCTACGTTTATGCAATCCGTCGACATCGTTCGCCGTGAATCGCTCCCCATCCAAAACACCTCGCCGGAAATCATTCATTCCCCGCTGAATCTCCCACAAAAACAGCGGACTGATTTTCGTCCATAACGTTGTGAAAAACAGCTCGGTATCATCAAGCATAATACTGCTGTTATTCAGGTACCGCACATTCTCACGGTACTCATACTCAAAGTCTTGCATTGTCTGGGCAATGTCGTAGCCATTATAGAACTCATGATTCCCCGGCACAATAAAGGTCTCCCGGAAATGCTCCGCACACCAGTCCCAAAACCGCAATTTCATCATATTCCTGTCCCCAAGGTACGACACGTCCCCCGCCAGCACCAGCACGTCGCCCACCGGCTCGATGCCGCCGCCATCTATATAATTCCTATTATCTGCAAACTCCAGATGCAGATCTGATGCGTATTGAATCTTCATATCAGCAATTACTTAACTTCTCCCCTATAGTTATTCTTCGCATATTCTGCAAATGAATTACACTTATACTGCGTAATCTTCTCTGTTGCAGCGTTATAGATATCCTCCAGCGTGAGAAACCGCAGATTAGCCAACTCACCGTCAATACCAACATCAAACCGAAGGTCCATTGACTGAGCATTATACTCATCCAACTTGCCATGGCTATGCCCGTGCAGCATTACCGAGCCCCGTGGTTTCTGGTTCCACGTCACCATCGGATAGTGGCACATTACCACCCCGAAGTCCTCCTTCAGGAACGGCGCCACCGTTGGCTTGAACCGCATCTCTGTTATTTGGTAGACCTCCTTGAAATAGTTATGGTAGGCGCGGATGGAGCCATCGTGATTCCCTTCAATCAAAAACTTCTTCCCCGGAAGTTTCTCAAGTAGTCGATGCGCATCAACGCTCTTAAGAAACGTCAGGTCCCCAAGGATATATACGGTGTCCCGTTTGCCCACCGTGCTGCACCAGAGGTCCAACAGCCACTCATCGTGCGCCACGATGTCCACCGTGTCAGAGTAAGGCCTCTTTGGTGAATGCTTCAGGATATTAGGATGGCCGAAATGCAAGTCGGCCGTGAAGTAGATCTGATCCATACAACAATCTTTTCGGCAA
>JAFZKT010000021.1 GCA_017553545.1 Bacteroidales bacterium
AATCAGAATGGGCTGGTCACAGCGATTAAAGCAGGGATAACCACTATTACAGTCACCACAGAAGATGGGAACAAGACTGCTTCCTGTGCCGTTACGGTGAAGGAAAGAGTTTACCCCGTGAATGGGATCTCGCTGGATAATCCCACATTGACCCTAACCGAAGGAGATTCTCAGACTCTTACTGCCACAATCACTCCAACTAACGCCACCAACAAGAACGTGAGTTGGAGTAGTTCAGATGCGTCTGTTGCCAGTGTTAATCAGGAAGGTCTGGTCACAGCGATTAAAGCTGGGATAGCCACCATTTCCGTCACTACAGAAGACGGGAACAAAACCGCTTCCTGTGCTATTATCGTAGAAGCTCGATATTATCCTGTCACCGGCATCTCTATCAATAAGTCTTTCGCCGAGGTAATCAAAGGTAGTTCAGTTTCCTTAATTGCGACCGTACTTCCAAGTAATGCAACAAATCAGACTGTAACTTGGACATCAAGTAATAATACGTTTGCCACTGTTGACAATAATGGGCTAGTTACCGCTTTAAACATCGGCGTCACAACAATTACTGCCACCGCTTCAGAAGGTGAGTATAAATGCACTTGCATCATTAAAGTCATCAGCAACGAGGGTGGCGATTCCGAAGGTGTAGGGTTTGTTATCTGGTAAACCCTCCCCTTTACGCCTTAACCATTTTAATATACTGTATTATGAAAGCAATCCACAACCAAGTATGCAAAACTATTGAAAAAGAATTGATTACAGTTCTTCACGGTGGACATTGTGACAGTTCAAGGAAGCACACTTCTGAGTGACATCTGTAACAATACTGGCATCAGTATTCATGAATACCCTTGGGGAGCAGTTCAGAATTCTAGTCAAGATTGTTTAACTGTCGAAGGTGGGGATGGTCTAGTGCGCATCCATTCCATATATTGGTACTTAAGGGGATTGGAAAGAGATGGGTTTCTAATTATTGAACCTATTTCCCCCTCTAAAGAAGAGGAAATAATAATCAATCCGAATCAGAATTCAACAAACAATAACGCAAAAATCTGTTCTATCGTGTCTGATTATTTCAGGAGTTTGTTTGTGTCATTCAATTCTTGCAGTATCTCCCTTATTTGAGGAATACGTTAAAAGAGGTTATATATCCCCCGAACTATTCGAGGCAAAAAAACAGACCAAAGTAGCACTTTGGGCAGCTCTCATTTCTTCTATTGCATGCTTAGTGTCAATAATTGGCTTGACCATTTCCTTGTGTTGCTGATTCTCCTTCGTATTAAGCATACGTTCATCGCTTACCCAGAATAGCCCGACGATTAATAATTGATTGGTAGCACGCCGCCAGGACAAAAATCCCGTGAATATGGTCTTCGCCAAGTGCTCGAGCACCTGGAGAGGACCGTTTTCTGGGGTTTTTCGTCTTCGCCAGGTGCTGGGGAGGAAAAGCCTCAGGACGGGGGACGGCCCCAAGCGCTATTCGCAAATCAACGTGGCGGAAGTGCAATCCAGCACACGTACCATGGTGTAGGTGCCGGGGCGGCGGGATGCCCGATCGGGGTCTGGCATGACGGAAGAGGCCCCCTCCGGCAGCAGGGCCGGAAACACGCACATCATGTTGTTGGAGGCGCGGCCGCAGAGCATGGCGGGATCCCGCTTGGAGGGACCTTCCACCAGCACTTCCAGGGTGCGGCCGATCTGGGCGCGGTAACGCTCCAGGGACTTGCGGTTCTGCAGGGCGATGATTTCATTGAGTCGCCGGTTCTTTTCTTCGGCGGGGACGTCGTCCTGCATGGTGCGGTTCGCGAGGGTACCGGGCCGGTCCGAATAAGCGAACATGAAGGCCCAGTCGAAGCCCACCTCTTCCATCAGGGAAAGCGTGGCGGCGTGGTCTTCCAAAGTTTCCGAACAGAAACCCGCAATCACGTCCGTGGTGATGCCGCAGTCCGGCATGGCGCGCCGGATGGCGGAAACGCGTTCCAGATACCACTCGCGGTCATATTTGCGGCGCATCAGGGCCAGCATCCGGGAACTTCCGCTCTGGACGGGCAGGTGGATGTGCTTGCAGATATTGTGCGTAGAAGCCATCACGGCGATGACCTCGTCCGAAATGTCCTTGGGATGGGAGGTGGCGAACCGCACGCGAAGGTCCGGCGCAATGGCGGCCACCCGGGAGAGCAGACCGGCGAAGTTCACCGTTTCCGTGGCCGATTTCCACAGATAACTGTCCACGTTCTGCCCCAGCAGCGTCACCTCTTTATATCCACGCGCGTAAACGTCACACGCTTCGCGCACAATAGTAGAAGCATCCCGCGAACGTTCGGCCCCGCGGGTGTAGGGCACCACGCAGTAGGAGCAGACGTTGTTGCATCCGCGCATGATGGAAATGAAGGCCGATATCCCGTTCCTGTCCGTGCGCACCGGCGTGATGTCCGCATACGTCTCCGAGCGGGAAAGCAGTACATCAATCTGAGGGCTCCCCGGATGAACGGCTTCCAGCAGCCGTGGCAACGAACGGTAGGCATCCGGGCCCACCACCAAATCCACCTTGTGCGTATCCAGGAGCTTGTCTTTCAAGCGTTCGGCCATGCAGCCAACGATGCCGACCAAAACGTCAGGGCGGGCTTTTCGCAGCTGATGGAATACCTCTATGCGGCCCCAGATGCGTTGCTCCGCGTTGTCGCGGATGGAGCAGGTGTTCGCCATCACCAAGTCCGCCTCTTCCATCACTTCCGTGCGGGCATAACCTGCATCGGCCAGGATGGAGAAGATGACCTCGGTGTCATTGACGTTCATCTGACACCCGTATGTCTCAATGTAAACCTTCTTCATTACGCCTTTTCCCCGAAGGCAAGGTCTCCTGCGTCACCCAGACCGGGGATGATATAGTTGTGGCCCGTGAGTTCTTCATCGATGGCCGCCACCCAAAGGGTGTAATCGTCGTCCAGCTTCTGGCTCAGCTGATCCACGGCATAACGGCTGGCGATGGGGCACACCAGATGGATGTGCGAAGGTTTTCCGGCTTCCCGGCAGAGTTTCTCCATGGCCACGCAGAAGGATTCTCCGGTGGCGGCCATGGCATCGGCCACAATAACCACCTTGCCGTCCACCGGCGGACAGTTGCAATAGTCCGCGCGAATCTCCGAATAATCCCCCTTCCCGTATTTGCGGAAAGTGGTGAGGAAGGCGCTCTGCGCATGATCGAACACCCGCAGCATCCCCTCTCCGAGGGGCAGGCCTGCCCGGAGGATGGAGGCGACCACGGGCTCTTCATCGGGGGTAACGACAGTGGCCACGCCCAGCGGCGTATGGACGTCTTCCGGGGAGGCGGGCAGCGTCTTGGAGATTTCGTAGGCGAAGATGGCGCCCACCCTTTCCAGGTTGGTGCGGAAACGCAGACTGTCCTTCTGGATGCGTGCGTCGCGCATTTCCGCCATATAACTGTTCAGAATGGAGGACTGTTCCCCGATGTTGACGAGTTTCATAGCCGATGGTGTTTAGTTCTACAAATATAAGGTTTTTTCCTCTGAAAACGAATAGAAACAGTCCTCGCACACAATGACGTGGTCCAGCAGGCGAATCTCCACGGCGGCGAGCGCCTTCCGGACCTGTTCCGTCTGGCGGACATCGGCCTGGCTGGGCGCAGGATCTCCGCTTGGATGGTTGTGTACCAGGATGACGGATGCGCTCTGCTTTTCGATGGCGCGCCGGAGGATGCGGGCGCTGTCGATGACCGTCTTTTCCAGGCTGCCGGAAGTGATCATCTCCTTCCCCAGCACAAAGCAACTGCGGTTCAGAAAAACCGCCCAGCATTGCTCGTGGTCCAGGTTTTTGAGGGTGGGAAGCATCAGACGCCAGGCCGATTCCGCCCCCGTCACCGCCCGCCGTCCGGAAAGGGCGTGTTCCTCCATGCAGCGGCGGCCCAGTTCCAGGGCGGCGACCACGGTGACAGCCCGGACCTCCCCCACTCCCGGATGGGAGACGAGCCGCTCCAGCGGCATCGCATCCAGGAGGGCCAGTTTACCATCGGCCGCAACCATCAATTCCTGGGCGATGTCCACCACATTTTTTCCGCCGGTGCCGCTGCCAAGAAGAATGGCCAGCAGTTCTGCATTTGACAAGGCCTTCGCGCCGCGCTGGCGCATTTTTTCCCGGGGCCTTTCGTCCGGGCACAAGTCTTTGATACGCATAAAATGCACATTCCAAAGACGTTCATCCCGGACGTAAAGATAGGAAAAAATACCTGTTTTAAAAAACTTTTGCCGGAAGGCTAGACCAGCGACAGGGCGACGTCCATCATTCGGGTGAAGGTGGTCTGACGTGCTTCGGCGGTTGTGGCCTCACCGGTGAGAATGTGGTCCGAAATGGTGAACAAGGCCATGGCCTTATTGCCGCTGCGGGCCGCATTCATGTACAGGGCCGCCGCTTCCATTTCGATGGCCAGGACGCCCATCTTGATCCACTTGTCCGTCTGGGGATTGTCGGAATAGAAAACATCCGAGGATACGACGTTCCCCACCTTGTATTTATAGCCTAATTTTTCGCAGGCGTTGACCGCACTACGGAGCAGGTCATAGTCCGCGATGGGGGCAAAAATGCCGGGCAGAGCATACTGGGCGGCATAATTGGAGTCCGTGCAGGCGCCCATGGCCAGCACAAGGTCTCCTATGTGTAGGTCCTTGTGAATGGCGCCGGCTGAGCCGATGCGAACGATGGTCTTAACCCCATAGAAGTTGTAGAGTTCATAGGTATAAATGCCGATGGACGGAATACCCATGCCGTGGCCCATGACGCTTACGGGCTTGCCCTTGTATGTGCCGGTGAATCCCAGCATGCCCCGTACATTGTTGAACTGTACCGGATTGTCCAGGTACTTCTCTGCCATGAACTTGGCGCGCAGGGGGTCTCCTGCCATTATCACAGTGGGCGCAATCTCGCCATATTTTGCCCCGATATGGGGCGTAGGTGTGTTATTCCCTGTCATACTTTCTGGTCATTAGTTTCCCCAAAGATAACACTTTTCTCCCACAAGTCAAGCGCTATCTGACGGACACGCGTAAAGACAAAAAACAGCCTGTTGATAAAATTGTGGAAAATTTTGGAAGAAAGTGTAATAAAATGGAAAATTTTTCTTACCTTTGTACCCAAAGCGTGAAAGTATAAAGTCAAACAGCGATTATGGTCAGATTCTATGGAACGGCAGCCGGAAAGGTAGACGACAAGGGGCGCATCGTGCTCCCTGCCGCCTTCCGTGACGCGATGGTACGCGGCGGCGCCCAGAACATGACCCTGATCGTCAAGAAAAACGTCCAGCAGTGCTGCCTGGACCTGTTCCCCGAAGAGGAATGGGAGAAGCGCAGCGCCAAGGTGCTGGACGGTATAGACCCCGAACTGAATACTTCCGACGCCAGTTTTTGGACCAAGTACAACGACGGCGTTTACACCCTGGTGCTGGACAGCAAGCTGGGGCGGCTGAACATCCCGTCGCAGCTACTTGAAAGTGCAGGTATTACCAAAGAGGTGGTATTCGGCGGCGTGGGCTATAAACTCCAGATCTGGAACCCCGAAACTCGCAAGGGGGATCTTCTGACGGACGAGGAGTTCAAAAAGACCGCACTGAGACTATCCGAAAGAAAGTAAGGAGGTCTCAGAATGTCTGAATATCATATCCCTGTGCTACTGGCGGAAAGTATTTCCGCGCTGGTCACGAATCCCGACGGAACATACGCCGATGCCACTTTCGGAGGCGGTGGTCACACCGCTGCCTTACTTTCACGCTTAAACGATGGCGGAAGGGTCATCGCCTTCGATCGTGACATCGATGCCATAGCCCGCGCCCCCAAGGACGCGAGGCTCACCCTCATTCACAACAATTTCCGGTTCATCGAGAACTTCGCCCGCCAGGAAGGCGTGCAGTTCGACGGCATCCTCGCAGACCTAGGCGTGTCCAGCCATCAGTTCGACACGGCCGAAAGGGGCTTCTCCTTCCGCTTCGAGGAGGCGCCGCTGGACATGCGGATGAACCGGGAAGCCACCCTCACCGCCAAGGAAGTGGTGAACACCTACCCGGAGGCCCACCTGGAACGCATCCTCCGCCTGTACGGAGAGGTGGACGGCGCCCGCCAGATGGCCCGCCTCATTGTGGAAGCAAGGCCCCTGGAGACCACCGGAGACCTGGACCGGGCCATCGGCCGGATGCTTCCCAAAGGAGCCGAGCATAAGGTGCTGGCCAAAGTCTACCAGGCCCTCCGCATAGAGGTGAACCAGGAAATGCGTTCCCTGGAGAAATTCCTGGACGGCGCCGCCCGCAGCCTCAAGCCCGGCGGCAGGCTGGCGGTAATCACCTACCACAGCCTGGAAGACCGGATGGTGAAAAACTACATCAAGACCGGGAATGTGGAAGGACTGGAGCAGAAGGACATTTACGGGAATGTAAGCGCCCCGCTGGAGGCCGTGAACCGCAAGCCCGTCGTTCCCGAAGAAAGTGAAATCGCCGGAAACACGCGCGCCCGCAGCGCGAAACTCCGGGTAGCCGAAAGGAGGACCGTGTAATGGCTGGAAGAGTCTGGCATAGCGTCCGGAACGCCTTACGGGCCATCCGCGAAGGAGAACTCCTGTTGCGCCTGAGGGCCGACAAATACCTGGTGCACATCCTGTACCTGTTCATCCTGATGTGGGTCACCATCTTCCTGGGCATACAGGTGGACAAGACCCTGATCCGGGTGAAGGAAAACAACGAAGAACTGGAGAAACTGCGGATCTATCGCACGGAAAAAGAAGCGGAACTGGTTAAACTGCACAGCGCGTCGGCGGCGCAAAAACGCCTGAAGGAACTGGGATCGGAAGCAACCCTGCCCACCGAGCCCACCAGCATCATCAAGACCAAATGAGAAAGGACAGTGAAATAAAAGACAAGATTGTAGGACGTGACCGCATCCATGTGGTGATGTTCTTCCTGTCCCTCGCTTTCATGGTGCTGGGGGTGTTCATCCTGGTGTGGATTGTGAAAATCCAGACCAGCTACACCGTCCCGGAAGAGGTGATAGATCTATTCCGTCCAAAGACCGACTCGGTTATCTATAAAGCCGTACGCGGGAGGATTCTCGCAACCGACGGGCGCCCGCTGGCCCTTTCCGTCCCCCTGTACGACCTTCATATGGACTGCACCGTCCTCAAGAAGAAATACAAAGACGAGAATAAGGACAGCCTGGAGCAGGTATGGCAGGACAAGGCCCGCAAACTGGCCGTCTGCCTGAGCGAAGAATTCCGGGACAAAAGCGCCGAGGGATGGGCCGATATCATCCTGAACGGGCGCGACAACGACAAGAAATATCTTCTCATCAAGAAGAACATAAATCTGAGCGTCCTCGAACGGGTGAAGCAGTTCCCGCTGTTCGAGGAAGGGCGCAACGCCGGTGGCATCATCATAGATGAGCACCCGGAGCGCATCTACCCCTATGATTCCCTGGCCCGCCGTGTGATCGGTTATATGAAATACGCGGAGGACGGCAAGGAAGACAATAGAGGTATCGGCCTGGAATACAGTTTCGAAAGCGATTTGCACGGGACCGACGGATGCGAATATCGCCGTGTCACCGATAACGGACTCTCCGTCCGGGATCCGGACCTGCCCCATCACGACGTCAAGAACGGCAAGGACCTCCGCACCACCCTGAACATCGACTTCCAGGACATCGCCGACAAAGCCCTCCGTGCCCAGATCCGGGACCACAATGAAATCCGCGCGGCCATCTGCATCATTATGGAGGTGAAAACGGGCGCCATCCGCGCCATGGTGAATCTCTCGCGCGGGGATACGCCCCAGACCACACTGTACGAACGGGAAAATCTGGCGCTGATGCAAGTGGGTGAACCGGGGTCGGTGATGAAGGGCGTCACCCTGCTCTCCCTGGTGGAGGACGGCTATGTGAAAAACCTGGAGGAAACAATCCCCACCAACAACGGGGTTCTCTCCGGATACCAGCAGGACAACCATATCCTGACATACCAGAGCCAAACCGGGAAACGCGTCATCAGCGTCATACACGGTTTCGCGATTTCTTCCAACTATGTGTTCGCCTCCCTGGCCGAGCGTTACTACGGCAAAAAACCGCAGGAATTCTACGACCACATCTATTCCTATCGCCTGGGCGAAGCCTTCGACTTCGACATCGAGGGCCTGAGGAGTCCGGTGGTCAACCGTCCCGGCACTTCCGGCTGGTCCGGCACCACCCTGGGAAGCAACGCCTACGGGTACGGCATCGGCGAAACGCCCCTGCACATTATCACCTTCTATAACGGGATTGCCAACAAGGGGCGCCTGATGAAGCCTTACCTGGTGGAAAGCATAGAAAAAGACGGGGAGGTTGAACGCAAGTTCGTCCCCAAAGCCCTCAACGAGAGCATTTGCAGCGCCGCAACGGCCGATACCGTCACACGGGCTCTTCGCGCCGTGGTGACGGAAGGGACTGCCAACCGCCTGAAATCGGCCAAGCTCCCGGTGGCCGGAAAAACCGGCACCGCCCAGGTGGTGCTTACCCCTGCGGAAAGGAAGGGCAGCAGCAGTAATTACATAGACGCCGGCGGACGCCACAAGAACCAGGGAACGTTCGTGGGATTCTTCCCGGTCGACAAACCCAAATACACCATCCTGGTAACCGTCTATTCCTACTTGTCGAAAGATGAGTTCGCCGGCGGCAGATACCCCGCCCTGGCTGTCCGTGATATTGTGAACCAGATTTACGCACTGGACGCCGACTGGCGACAGGAAATCCAGTGCACCGGAACCGTCCCGGAAATGACAGATTAGAAATGAACTATAAGGACTTCACACTGATTACCGCCGATTCCCGGAAAGTCATCCCGGGCGCATTGTTCGTGGCCGTGAGGGGCTATGCCTCCGATGGTCATCAGTACATTGCGCAGGCCATAGAGAAAGGGGCAACCGGTATCATCTGTGAGGAGATTCCCGATCATGTCGGGAATGACGTGGAGTTCGAGGTTGTGGAAAACAGCCGCAAGGCACTGGCGCTGGCGGCCGACGAATTCTACGGCCATCCTTCACGGAAACTGACCCTGGTGGGCATCACCGGCACCAACGGAAAAACCACCACGGTTACCTTATTATATAATCTGTTCCGCTCCCTGGGCTACCAGTGCGGTCTGCTCTCCACCATCGCCAACTACGTGGGCGACGAAAGGCTGGAGACGGAAAACACCACGGTGGACCCGGTGACGCTGAACAGCCTGCTGGCCCGGATGGTAGAAAAGGGCTGCGAGTACTGCTTTATGGAAGTGAGTTCCATCGGCGTGGAACAGGACCGCGTGACGGGCCTGCACTTCGCGATGGGCATTTTCTCCAACCTTACGCACGACCATCTGGATTACCACAAGACCTTTGCGGAATACCTCCGCTGCAAGAAACTTTTCTTTGACAACCTGCCCGCGGAAGCCATCGCCCTTGTGAATGCCGACGACAAACATGGCGAGGTGATGGTGCAGAATACCGCGGCCAGGGTTGTCACTTACTCCGTGCGCGGCCTGGCGGACCACACCGCCCGCGTGATGGAGCAGAGCTTCGACGGGATGGAGCTGAAGATAGACGGCACGGATACCTGGTGCCGGCTCATCGGCGCCCATAACGCCTATAACCTCCTAGCCATCTACAGCGCGGCCGTATGCCTGGGCGCCGGAAAGGAAGAAACGCTCCTGGCCCTGTCCAAGCTGGAAAGCGCCCCCGGACGCCTGGAGAACCTGAACGGGCCCAAGGGCATTGCAGTGATCATCGACTACGCCCACACGCCGGATGCGCTGGAGAACGTGCTGAAAACCCTCCGGGAGATTTGCCGGGACAGGCAGCTGGTGTGTCTCTTCGGCTGCGGCGGAGACCGGGACAAAACCAAACGGCCGGAAATGGCGCAAATTGCCGAAAAACTCGCCGACCGCCTGGTCATCACCTCGGATAACCCCCGCACGGAGGTACCGTCGGCCATTATCGAAGACATCAAGGCCGGGCTCAGCGAAAAAGGCCTGGCGAAGAGCCTGGTGATCGAGAACCGTCGGGAGGCCATCCGTACCGCCATCCTCACCGCTCCGGAAGGCGCAACCATCCTGCTGGCCGGGAAAGGGCACGAGACCTACCAGGTCATCGGCCACGAAAAAACGCATTTTGATGAAAAAGAGATTGTTCAGGAAACCTTTAAGCTGATGATGTCATGATTTACCACCTGTTCCAATACCTGGAGTCACTGGGGCTCGATTTCCCGGGACTGGGCCTGATTAACTACCTGACTTTCCGCGCCATGATGGCGGCGGTGACGGCCGTGTTGGTGGCCATGCTGGTGGGTAAACGGATCATCCGTCTGCTGCAGCGCAAGCAGATCGGGGAAACCGTACGCGACCTGGGACTGGCCGACCAACTCCAGAAAAAAGGCACCCCCACCATGGGTGGCGTCATCATCATCCTGAGCATCCTGAGCGGTGTACTGCTGTGGTGCGACCTCACCAATATCTATATTATTCTCCTCATCATCAGCACCTTATGGTGCGGCGCCCTGGGTTTTGCGGACGACTACATCAAGGTGTTCAAACACAAAAAGGAAGGGATGAGCGAGAAAGGAAAACTCCTGGGCCAGATTGTCCTGGGACTCATCGTGGGCCTGGCCGTCTGGTGGAGTCCGAATATCGTCGTCCGCGAAAAGGTAGCCGTACCGGAGACCGTAGAGCGTTCGTTGGAGAATGACATCACCGTCACTTCGGGCCAATATGTCCAGGATGACGTGGTGAAAAGCACCAAGACCACCATCCCCTTCGTGAAGAACCACGAATTCGACTATCGCTGGCTCTCGCCGGTGAAGGGCGTGTGGGGCTGGTACGCCAAATGGGCCATCTATGTGCTGATGATCGTCCTGGTAATCACCGCCTGCTCCAACGGCACCAACCTCACCGACGGACTGGACGGACTGGCGGCGGGGACATCGGCCATCGTGGGCGTGGTACTGGGCATTATCGCCTGGTTGGGCGGCAACCTCATCGACTCCGACTTCCTGAATATCATGTACATTCCGGGATCGGGCGAGATGGCCATTTTCATGAGCGCCTTCGTAGGAGCTCTCATCGGCTTCCTGTGGTACAACTCCTTCCCCGCCCAGGTATTTATGGGCGACACGGGGAGCCTCACCATCGGTGGCATCATCGGCGTAAGCGCCGTGCTGATGCGCAAGGAACTGCTGATTCCGCTGCTTTGCGGGGTGTTCTTTGCCGAAAGCCTGTCGGTTCTGCTCCAGCGCATCTGGTTCAAGATCACCAAAAAACGCTATGGACAGGGCCACCGGATCTGGAGCATGACCCCCCTCCATCACCATTATCAGGACAAGAAGGCACCCGAGGGCCCGGTGTTCTTCCCCAAACCCGTCCCGGCCCAACACGAAGCGAAAATCACAGTCCGCTTTTGGATTGTAGGAATTATACTGGCTGTAAGTACGTTAGCATTGTTGAAGATTAGGTAATTATGTCAAGAATAGTAGTATTGGGCGGAGCAGAGAGCGGCGTGGGAGCCGCCGTGCTGGCAAAAGTGAAAGGATTCGATGTGTTCCTGAGCGACAAGGGACAGATCAAGCAGGAGTATGCCGATACCCTCCGGAAGTGGGATATCCCCTTCGAGGAAGGCCAGCACACGGAGGAGCTCATCCTGAGCGCCGACGAGGTGGTGAAGAGCCCCGGCATCCCCGGGACCGTTCCCATGGTGCAGAAAGTGCGTGAAAAAGGCATCCGCGTGGTGTCGGAGATTGAATTCGCGAGCCGTTACGACGCCGCGAAGAAGATCTGCATCACCGGTTCCAACGGCAAAACCACCACCACCAGCCTCATCTATCACGTGCTGAAGAACGCCGGCCTGAACGTGGGCCTGGGCGGCAACATCGGCCAGAGCTACGCCTATCAGGTGGCAACCGAGCACTTCGACTACTACGTGCTGGAAATCAGCAGCTTCCAGCTGGACGACATCTATGATTTCCGGCCGGACATCGCCATCATCACCAACATTACGCCGGACCACCTGGACCGCTACGACCACAAGATGGAAAATTACGTGGCCGCCAAGTTCAAGATTACCCAGAACCTCACGAGCGAAGACTGCTTTATCTTCGACTCCGACGACTCCATAACCGTAGGACACTTGTCCAAGATTGTGCTTAGATGCAAGATGCTGCCCTTCTCCCAGAAGAAGGAAGTAGAGCAGGGTGCCTTCTTGAAGGATGACAAGATTGTCCTCCGTTATGACAAGGAAGAGACCGATATCTTCCTTCAGGAACTGGCCCTGGGCGGGCGTCACAATGTGTACAACTCCATGGCGGCGGCCCTCGCCGCCAAGGCCACCGGCATCTCCAACCAGGTGATCCGCAATTCCCTGGCTACCTTCCAGCCCATCGAACACCGGCTGGAACCCGTGCTGAGCATAAAGGATGTGCTTTACATCAATGACTCCAAGGCCACCAACGTGGACAGCGCGTGGTATGCCCTCGAGTGCCAGAAGAAACCCGTGGTATGGATTGTGGGCGGTACCGACAAGGGGAACGATTACAGCGTCCTCAACGACCTTGTGAAGGAAAAGGTCAAGGGCATCGTATGCCTGGGCGTGGACAACGCCAAGATTCACGCGGCCTTCGGCGGAATCGTCTCCAGGATGGAAGACGCCACCTCCGCGAAAGAAGCCGTCCGGAAGGCGGCCGCCATGGCCGATGCCGGCGACGTGGTGCTCCTGAGCCCCTGCTGCGCCAGCTTCGACCTTTTCAAGAACTATGAAGACCGGGGCGAGCAGTTCAAAGCTGCCGTCCGCAGCCTGTAACTTATGGAAGAAGAAAACAGAAAAGAGGGATTCACAGGCCATGTAATGAGCCTGATGGAACGGTTCACCGGGGACAAGGTAATCTTCCTGATTGCCCTGTTCCTGATGCTCATTTCCATCATCTCGCTTTTCTCCAGCACTTCGCGCCTGGCCAGCGACCAGGGAACAGACCGGATGAGCATCATGCTGGAGCAGGTCAAATGGGTAGCCATCGGCTTCGGGGTTATCCTGGCGCTCTATTTCCTGGGCCGGCCGCAATGGTACCGGAAGATATCGATGCTGGGATTCTTTGCCAGTTTCGCATGCCTGTTCATCGTGGCGCTGAACCTTAGTTTCGGGTCGAATCTGCACGCCGGAACGATGAACGGCGCCCGGCGGCTGCTGGTGGTCTTCGGCCAGAAAATCCACATTTACGAATTCGTCAAGCTGTTCATGATCATGTACCTGGGCTGGGCCCTGGACTCTTTCAAGAAAGGCGAATTCAAGTGGCTGCCCCGTCTGGCGGCGCATTTTCCGAAACTGGCCTTTTTGAAGAAGGATATCTGGCAGAAGGTCATCTATATTTACACGCCCATCCTCCTGACCGTGGTGATGGTGAGCACAGGTTCCAATTCATCGGCCATCTTCATGGGAATCATCATGATCCTGATGGTGCTGGTGGGAGGCCTGGACATCAAGGACGTCGCCGTGGTGGGCGCCATCCTGCTGTTGGCTTTCGGCCTGATGTTCGGCGCCTATAAAATGGGCCTGCTGCAAAAAACGCGACTGGCAACGCTGGTTTCCCGCTTCACCAACGACGACGAAGCCACCATGCAGATCCTGGTCAACAGTGAAAAGAACACGAAGGCGTGGCAGGAGGCCAAGGACGAGCTGTCTCAACCCGTGGGAGCCCTTCTCGCCATCAAGGAAGGCGGCCTGCTGGGGAAAGGCATCGGCTACAGTACCCAGAAATACCAGGTGCCCGTGATTTTCAGCGACTATATGTTCAGCTTCATCGTGGAAGAGACCGGCCTGTGGGGCGCGCTCATCCTGATTCTGCTGTATTTCAGCCTGTTGGCCCGGGGTACGCTGGTGGCCAAAATGTGCAATAATTACTACGACAAGATGATAGTGGCCGGCCTCATCATCCTGGTAACCGGGCAGGCCTTCATGCACATGGCCGTGAACGTGCACCTGCCGTTTATTCCCCAGACCGGGCAGACGCTTCCGCTGGTGAGCCACGGAGCCAACTCCTTCCTGGTGTTCGCCATGGTGTTTGGCATCCTGCTGTCCATCTCGCGCGACGCACGTGAGAATATGGAGAAGAAGGAGGCCGAAGCCGACGCGAATCCCATCATCGAACATAGCGAAAACTGGACGCAAGACGCAACTTCATAATGGAATACAAAGCAATCAGAGTCATTATCAGCGGCGGCGGAACGGGAGGCCATATCTTCCCGGCCGTCTCCATCGCCAATAAGCTCCGGCAGCTGAACCCGGAGACTGAAATCCTTTTCGTGGGCGCCGAGGGCAAGATGGAAATGGAGAAAGTACCCGCGGCCGGATACAGGATTATCGGCCTGCCGATGGTGGGCATGCAGCGGAAGCTCAGCCTGCGGAACATCCTGAACAACATCACCGTCCCCTTCCGCGTGCTTGGCAGCGTAAGGCGGGCCCGGAAGATTATCAAAGAATTCAAGCCGGATGTCGCCATCGGCGTGGGCGGTTATGCCAGCGCTCCCCTGCTGTGGGCGGCGACGGGCATGAAGATTCCCGCCGTGATTCAGGAGCAGAACGGCTTTGCCGGCCTCACCAACAAGATATTGGGCAGCCGCGTGCAAAGCATCTGCGTAGCCTATGAGGGGATGGAAAAATTCTTCCCGAAAGACAAGATTGTCCTCACCGGGAATCCCATCCGTGAAGACGTATCCAAACCGGCCACGGCGGAACTGAAGAAAGAAGCCCTTGCATATTACGGCCTTTCCCCGGAAAAGAAGCATCTTTTCGTGGTGGGTGGAAGCCTGGGCAGCGGAACGCTTAACAACGCAATGAAAAGCTGGATTCAGGACGGCTGCCCCGACGGAGAAGACGTGGAAATAATCTGGCAGTGCGGCAAATACTATAAGAAGGGCGTAGACGCATTCCTGGCCGCCCATGAAGATCTCAATGGCATTCGGGCGTATGATTTCATCGGCCGGATGGACCTGGCCTATGCGGCCTGCGACGCAGTGATTTCCCGCAGCGGCGCCAGCACGGTTTCCGAACTTTGCGCCATGGGGAAAGCTACGGTGTTCGTTCCCTCGCCCAACGTGGCCGAAGACCACCAGACGCACAACGCCATGGCCCTGGTTCGCCGCGATGCCGCCATGCTGGTAAAGGACGCCGACGCAGAGTCAGATCTGCTTTCCACCGCCATTGGCTTGCTGCACAGCGATGCCAGGCGCAAAACCATGGAGAAAAACATTGAAGCGATGGCTTTAAGGAATGCGGCGCAGATGATCGCCGATGAAGTCTATAAACTGGTATGAAGAACGTTTATTTCATAGGGATCGGGGGCATTGGAATGAGTGCCCTGGCCCGCTACTACAAGTTCAAGGGCTTTTGTGTGGCGGGATACGACCGTACGCCGTCGGAGCTGACGGCCCAACTGGAAAAGGAAGGCATCAGCGTCCACTATGAGGACCGGCCGGACCTGATTCCCGCGGACAAGGGCGAAACCCTGGTTGTCTATACCCCGGCCATCCCGGCGGATCTGGGCGAACTGCAGAAAGTGCAGCAGGAAGGCTATGCCGTCCTGAAGCGCTCCCGCACCCTGGGCGAAATTGCCAGGGGGCAGCGCTGCCTGGCCGTAGCCGGCACGCATGGGAAAACCACCACCTCCACCCTCACCGCGCACATCTTCACCGCCTGCGGAGAAGGTTGCAGTGCATTCCTGGGCGGCATTTCCCGAAACTACGGAACCAATCTGCTGATGGCCCACAATGATGTGGTTGTGGCCGAGGCCGACGAATTCGACCGTTCCTTCCTCCAGCTCTTCCCGGAAATCGCCGTCATCACGGCGGTGGATCCCGACCACCTGGACATCTACGGCGATTACGCCCATGTGGTGGAAGCCTTCAAGGCCTTCGCCTCGCAGGTTTCAGGGACCGTCATCGCCAAACTGGGGACGCCCATCGGCCCGTCCGATACCAAGGCAAAGGTCCTCAGCTACCATTATACGGACACGAAGGCCGATTTCTGTGCGCTGAACCCGCACGCGGACCAGCTGGGCTGCTTCCACTTCGACCTCAAGTATCCCGGCGGCATCCTCAAAGACGTCCGGGTGGGCGTACCCGGCTGGGTAAACGCAGAGAACTCCGTGGCCGCGGCAGCCATCGCCCTCACCTACGGACTGGATCCGCAGGCGGTGAAAGAGGCTATCGGCACATTTGAAGGCGTTAAGAGACGTCTGGAAGTGCATGTGAACGCTCCGGGCCTCGCCTACATCGACGACTACGCGCACCATCCGGCGGAGCTCACATCGGCCATCTCCTCCATCCGCGACATTTTCCCCGGACGGAAGCTCACGGGCATTTTCCAGCCCCACCTGTATACCCGTACACGGGACTTCGCCGGCGAATTCGCCGAAGCCCTTTCCAAGGTGGACAAGCTCATCCTGCTGGACATCTATCCGGCGCGCGAGGAGCCCATTCCCGGCGTCACCTCCGAGATGATTTTCAAGGATGTTACCGCCCCGGAAAAAGTGCTGCTGAAAAAAGAAGAACTGATGGATTACCTCGCCGGGGAGCCGCTGGATGTGCTGGCCACCTTCGGCGCGGGGAACATCGACCGCTATATTGAACCTATTACCAACCTCTTAAACGAGCGACTTCAAGTCCCTCCCCTGAGGGAAGGGGTTTCGGGAGGGGGTTACGTTTAACATTTTATGTTTCATGAAATGAAGCCCATCGTCCGCCGGGGCCTCGGCCTCCTTCTCATAGCCTCCTGCGTCGTCCTGCTGGTGATTACCACCTCCATGAGCGTCCGGGAACGGCGCGGGCGCACCTGTCAGGGAAGGGCCGACATGGAAGTGATTGTGAGCGATTCTCTGGAACGCCGGTTCGTGACCAAGGATGACGTGGCGGATTGGCTGGAAAAAGACTATGGCGTCTTCCTGGGGCAGCCACTGGACAGCGTGGACCTGCATCGGATTGAAGGACTGGTGGAAGCCCACAGCGTAGTGCTTTCCTGCCAGGCCTGGCTCACCGACGACGGCGTCCTGCACGTGCAGTTGAACCAGCGGGAGCCGGTGGTCCGCTTCGACGACGGCGAAAACGGCTACTATGCCGACGCCTCCGGCTTCGTCTTCCCCCTCCAGGAGCGGGGCAGCGTGGACGTTCCGGTGGTGGACGGAAAGATACCCATGCGCATTCCGAAGGGCTTCAAGGGCACGCCGGAGGATGAGGCCGAAGCCGCCTGGCTGGGCCAGATTATCGACATGATCAATACCCTTCGGGGAACGGTGTGGGAGAAAAACATCGTTAAAATCAGCGTGGACGACAAAAACGACCTTGTGTTCACACCCCGGAAAGGCGACGAACGTTTCCTCTTCGGCCAGCCTGTCCGCGTGGAAGAAAAAATGCATCTGATGGAGGCCTATTACACCAGCGGACTGGCCGACAAAAAAATATACCGCACAGTGGACGTCCGTTACCGCGGACAGTTGGTTTGCAGAAAATAAACTCAGGATATGGAAGATAAATACATTGCCTCAATTGACCTCGGGAGCTCGAAATTCGGGCTCTGCGTCGCCCGCATCAGCGGGGACGATGTCAACATTGTCTATTACAAGGAAACCCCCTCGGACGGCATCCGATACAGCATGATCGCCAACCCGCTGAAGGCTTCGGAAAAACTGCGCGAAGCCGTGGCCGAAGCCGAAAAGGAACTGATGATCAAGATTCTGCAGGTGGTGGTGGGCATGCCGCGCGGCGAGGTGGCGCAGGTGACGGCATCGGCCCGGATCGAACGCACCAACCCCGATGATTATATATCGGCCGAAGAGGTGAGTTCGCTCAAATCCATCGCGCTGGAGACCTATCCCCTGCCCAACCCCGACAATCAGATCATGTACGGCGCAGTGGCGCAGTCCTTCTCCATCGACGACGAAATCCAGCTGGTGGAAAGCGACGTGGTGGGCACCCTGTCCAGCAGCCTGGAAGGCAACTTCAAGGTGTTCATCGGCAATCGCCGGGCGACGACCGCCCTGGACAAGATCTTCAACAGCCTGAACATCGCCGTGGCCAAGAAATACTTCCTGCCCGACGTTGTGGCCCGCACTGTCCTCACCGACGAGGAACGCGTGGGCGGCGTTGCGCTGGTGGACGTGGGAGCCGGCGTGACCTCGGTCACCGTTTACCACGGCGGCATCCTGCGCTATTATGCTTCCATCCCTTTCGGCGGGAAATCCATCACCAACGACATCCGCACCGAATGTTCCATTTCCGAAGATCTGGCGGAGAAAATCAAAAAGCGTTTCGGCGCCTGCCTGCCCGGGAAACTGGCCACGCTCAGTGAGAAAGTGCTGCAGCTGCGGGTTACCGAACCCTACAAGGAAGTGCCCGTTCGCTATATTTCTGAAATCATTGACTGCCGCGCGCGGGAAATCGTGGAAGCCATCCTGTTCTACATCCAGGAAAGCGGCCTGCAGAATACCCTCCGAAACGGTATCGTAGTCACCGGCGGCGGGGCTGAACTCACCAACTTCGTGAACCTGATCAAGGAAATGTCCGGCTACGACGTACGGAAGGGCTATCCCCGCTTCATGTTCAGCGCTTCGGTGGGCAGCGGTGTCTACTCCACCAGCGCGACGGCGGCCATCGGCATGGTGCTCGCCGCCCACGAAAACAATCTGCCGGACTGTGTCAGTGCGCCTGTACTGCCCCCCAAGGTAGAAGAGGAAGAATTGATGGAAGTGGAAGTGACCGACGAGACACCCAATCCCCCTGGAGCACTGTTCAATCCCGACGACTTCGGGAAACCCCAGGAGCGGCCGAAGAAGGAAAAGAAGAAGAAAGTGAAGGTGCCCAAGCCCAAGGGCGAAAAGAACGGCATCCTGAGCATTTTCTGGAAGAACGTGGGCGACACCATCATGGATTTTTATGACTACGCCAATAAAGAAGAGGAGACCAAGTAATGAATACGGACATCAACATCACCCCCAACGACTGGACCAGCGAACGCTCCATCATTAAAGTGATCGGCGTAGGCGGAGGCGGCTGCAATGCCGTCAACTATATGTACAGGCAGAACATCCAGGGCTGCAGCTTCATCGTGTGCAACACCGATGCACAGGCATTGGCCTCCAGCGAAGTTCCCATCAAGATCCAGATGGGAGAAGGCGGACTGGGCGCGGGAACGGATCCCGCGGCCGGACGTAACGCCGCTTTGGAAAGCCAGGAGGAGATTGCCGCCAAAGTGATGGACAACAACACCAAGATGCTCTTCATTACGGCCGGCATGGGCGGCGGTACCGGCACCGGCGCCTCCCCCGTCATCGCCAAGATGGCCAAGGACAGAGGTATTTTGACGGTGGCCGTAGTGACCATTCCCTTCAAGAACGAGGGCAATGAAAGCCAGTCCAAGGCCGTTGACGGCATCCACGAACTGGAAAAGAACGTGGACGCGCTCCTGATTATCAACAACGAGAAACTGTATCAGTTCTTCGGGGACACCCTTATCCAGGAAGCCTTCCCCAAGGCCGACGAAGTGCTGGCTACAGCCGTCCGCGGCATCATCGAGGTCATCAGTCGGCCCGGTTACATCAACGTGGACTTCCGCGACGTGTGCAAAATGATGCGCGACAGCGGCATGGCCCTGATGGGCAGCGGAGAAGGCACCGGGGAAAACCGTCTGGAAATGGCCGTAAAGGGAGCTTTCGAGAGCCCGCTCCTCAATGACTTTGATTTGAAGACCGCCAAACACGTCCTGGTGAATATCACTACCGGCGCCAACGAACGCGGCGCCAAGATGAGCGACCTGGAACGCATCGACGACATGATTTCAGAATATACCGGCGACGCCAACCACTTCAAGAAGGGCATCGTCTGGGAGAAGGATCCCGAGTTTGGCGACAAGGTGCGCATCACCGCCATCGTCACGGGCTTCGACATGGACCTGGGCGGACTGGGCCTGAACAAGGACCTGGGGAACCTGGTGATTATCGACGATAACTTCCAGTGGGAACAGGCCTCGACGGGCGGCGAGGTAAACATTCCCGCCGGGGCCGACACCATCAAGATCGGCTATAACAACTCCGACAACGCCAGGCACTTCGACTTCTCCACGGACCGCCGCCCGGTGCTCTGCATCGCCCCCGGCGCCCCGAAAGCCGAGCTGGAGAACACCCCGGCCATCCGCCGGACGCATAGCGCGTAAGGCTGTCGGCTGGAGCAAATCTCTCTGATTCACAGCGACTTACTTATACAGGGGTGCACCGGGCGGTGCACCCCTCTTTTAGCTTCTCGCTGATTTTCAATTACTTACGATCCAGGCTACTTGTGTTGGAAAACTGCCCGAAATCCGCTAAATTTGCATCCTCAACAGCAGAAGATATGGAAAGAAGAACCCGCGTAAGATTTGCTCCGTCACCCACCGGCCCGCTTCATATGGGCGGCGTGCGCACGGCACTGTATAACTACCTGTATGCCAAGCAGAAAGGCGGCGATTTCATCCTCCGCATCGAGGACACGGACTCGCACCGTTTCGTGCCGGGCGCAGAGCAGTATATCATCGAAGCGCTTAACTGGTGCGGCATCACGCCGGACGAGGGAATCGAGAACGGAGCCATCGTGGAAGTGGCCTCCCCGAAGCATCCCCACGCCCCTTATCGGCAAAGTCAGCGCAAGCCCCTCTATCGCAAGTACGCGGAAGAATTAGTGGAAAAGGGCTGGGCCTATTACGCGTTCGACAGCGCGGAGGAACTGGCCGCGAAGCGTTCGGAGGCTGAAGCCATCGGCCAGACCTTCATGTACAACGCCGCCAGCCGCCTTCAACTGCGGAATTCTTTGACCTTGCCGGCCGATGAAGTGGCGCGTCTAGTGAAGGAGACATCGGACTGGACCGTTCGCTTCAAGATGCCTGTCGGCCGGGTAGTCAAAATGGACGACCTCATCCGCGGGCACGTGGAAGTGAATACCGACACGCTGGACGACAAAGTCCTCTGGAAGCGGGCCGATGAACTCCCCACCTACCACCTCGCCAACATCGTGGACGACCATCTGATGGAAATCACGGAGGTGATTCGCGGCGAGGAATGGCTACCTTCTCTTCCGCTGCATTATCTGCTGTACGAAGCCTTCGGCTGGACGGACACGATGCCCCGCTTTGCGCATCTGTCCCTGCTGCTGAAGCCGGACGGAAAGGGAAAACTTTCCAAGCGCGACGGCGACCGCCTGGGCTTCCCGGTGTTCCCGCTCAAGTGGGTAAGCCCCGAAACCGGCGAAGTTTCCCGCGGCTACCGCGAAGACGGTTACTTCCCGGAGGCATTTGTGAATATGCTCGCTTTCCTGGGCTGGAATCCCGGTGGCGAAAGGGAACTCTATACGCTGGACGAACTGGTTCCCGTGTTCTCGCTGGACCGCGTCATCAAATCCGGCGCCCGCTTCAATGTGGAAAAGGCCAAGTGGTACAACAAGGAGTATCTGCGCGCCAAGAGTGTTTCCGAGCTGACTGATCTGTTCATCCCCGTGCTGGAAAGCAACGGCGTCAGCGGATGTGACCGCGCCTATGTTGAATCCGTGGTCGGCCTGGTACAGGAGCGCGCCACTTTCGTGGCCGACATGTGGGACATCGCCAAGTCCCTCTTCGTGGCACCATCGGCCTATGAGCAGAAGGATGTGGACAAATTCTGGAAAGAGGAGAACTACAGCCTGATGATTCAGGCCGTGGATTGGCTGGTGAAGGAGTATAAAGGCGCCGTGACGCCTGAGGGCGTAGAGGCTGCCCTTGTGGATTACATCAAGGCGCACGAATGGCCGATGGGCAAGGTGATGAACTGCCTCCGTCTGGCTCTCACCGGCGCGGCTTCAGGCCTTGGCATCGCGGACCTCGTCGCCCGCATCGGCCTGGACGAAACCGCCCGTCGCGTGCACGCCGCGGCTTCCTGCTTAAATTAGCCACCTGGAACGGAAGTAACTGATTGAATGTAAATTACAAATATAGGGGTGCACTGGGCGGTGCACCCCTATTTGCGTAAGTGGCTTATTGTTAGCGCTTCCAACTCCAGGGCAGATGGAGCAATCGGGCAATTTGATAATCCTTGGCAGGAGAAGTGTGACGCAATAAATCGGCCAGCATTTCTTTCTTCTCATCTGAGGCCGATAAAACGGCATGCGGTTTTGCAGCAAAACCGGATTGGCCGATGATTTCCAGCATCTCCACGTAGATTTGGTCTGAATCTATCTTGTATTCCTCTTTCAGGTCGTACTCGCTTCCTGTGTTGGAATTAATGGCCAGGACCATCGAAGGGTAGTCCTTGTAAAAACTGAGCAACGCAGCTTTGTCGATGGGAAGATATCGGCTGATGATATAATCCGTCAATTGTTCCTGCTCCGCTGCCGATATTTTTTTGTAGATGCGGCGCAGCACCGCGTAACTTAGATAGGCGTGGTCGCGGACGTGATTATCCACCTCTTTCAATGCGATTCGCATAGGGCCCGTTGCCTTTTCCCGCTGAATCGGCCGGGAAAAAGGATGATCATTCCCAATGTACGCAAGAAAATTCCATCTGTCATCTTCGGCTCTTGCGAATAATTGCTTCTCTACAGAGTTGTTGTAATGGTACGCCACGCACGTACGGATTTTCTTTTCCGTCGTTTTGGGAGCGTTGCCATAGGCTTTTTCAAAGAGAGCACCCTTTCGGCCGGAATCTCTGTTGAAAGCCATCGCATAGGTGGATGTGACTGTGCCGATGAACAATGCTTTCACCTTGGGTGATGCGGCACGGATGAGCGTATGGAAATGGTTGAACATCAGGGCCAGTGCCAGCACGCTGATACCATAGTTCCAAGCCATTACTGAAAAGATGGTAAAAAAGACCAGGCGGTCTTCCCGGGAGTAGAAGATGAGATTGTAGTCGATGCCGTGTTGAAAGATGTGTTCATAGGCGTCCAGGGTGAATTTTCTTTTGTGACCTCGCATAGTTTTGTGCTTTAGTGGATCACAATTATAAGATATATTATTCGAGGAAAACATAACTTGTTGATAACTTGTGTTGTTTTAGCTGCTTTTTTATCTGTTTTGACTGATTATTCGTATCTTCGCACTATGACAAAGGAAGAAAAGTATCGGGAGTTACTGCGTCAAGCGGAGGCTTTGCTGGCCGATGAAAAGGATCCCATCGCGCGGATGTCTAATCTGTCAGCCATGCTTCATACTGAGATGGGGTTCTGGTGGACAGGATTCTATCGTGTACAAGAAGAAGAACTGATTCTTGGACCCTTTCAGGGACCGGTGGCTTGTTTGCGGATAGCTTTCGGCCGTGGCGTCTGCGGAACCGCTTGGAAAGAACAGCGGACGCTTGTTGTTCCGGACGTGGAACAATTCCCCGGCCATATTGCCTGTTCCAGTGAATCCCGCAGCGAAATAGTTATTCCCGTCTGGCAGCAAAGCCAGGTTGTTGCTGTACTGGACATTGACAGCCGGGAGTTGAACAGCTTTGACAATACAGACAGGGAGTGGTTGGAGAAATTCGCCGTCCTGACTTATGGGCCCAGTAAGGAGATATGGTTTGCGGCGGGTTGCTTTTGGGGGGCTCAGAAGTTTTTCAAGCGTATCAAAGGCGTTGACTACACGGAAGTGGGGTTTGCCAATGGTCAATTGATGAATCCCTCCTATGAGCAGGTATATATAGACACAACCGGTCATGCCGAATGCGTTCACATTAGATATAATCCGACGGTGATATCTCTTCGGCGACTCACGGAATTATATTTTAAAATCATCGACCCGCTCAGTCTGAACAAACAGGGTGAAGACGAAGGGACCCGCTACCGAACCGGCGTGTATTTCGATGATTCGCAAGACGTAGCAACCTTAAGTAAAGTATTTACAAACGTGAAGCGGTCGCTGGGAGTATCGGCCCTGCCGGTTGAACTCCTTCCCCTGAGGTGTTTCTTCCGAGCCGAAGACTATCATCAAGACTATCTGGATAAGAATCCTGGCGGTTATTGTCACCTGAGTCCTGATGTTTTCGAACTAATCTAGTTTAGACTGGAGCAGAAGTGGCTGATTATCACTACATTGCCCACAAAGGGGTGCACTGGCTGGTGCACCCCTGTTTGTATATGTAATTGATATCAAGCGAGTTAAACTCCAGGCTACTGCAGCAGGGCCAGGGCCTGGTCCAGGGAGAGGGCGTCGGAGAGGCGGAAGTCACCGCTGCGGGAGCGGATGAGACCGCTGAGGTGAGCGCCGGAGCCGAGGGCCTCGCCCAGATCACGGGCGAAAGCACGGATGTAGGTGCCCTTGGAGCAGGCGATGCGAATGACGGCCTCCGGCAGTCCCAGGGCCGATGTATCCGCCACATGGATGCGGGAAGAAGCTGTCGAGACTGCTACGGCGGGGAGAGACTCCCTCCCGGGGGACTCCGCTACGCTTCGCTCCGCTCCGGCCCCTCCCATTACGCCGTGCCCTGCGGGCACTGGCTGTGGGCCCCTCCCCCTATACTCGTCCGGGGGTGGACAAGCCCCCGGGAGGGAGTCTCTCCCCGCCGTAGCAAAGTCCAGCAATTCCAATTCAGAAATCAGAATGCGGTTGCGCTGGAGCGTGTCCAGGGCGGCGGAGTCGAAAGGAGATTCTTCGCTTCGCTCAGAATGACAGGAAGAGTCAGAATGACAGGAACGGGCCTTATAAAGTTTCCGGGCAAGTTCATAGGCGCGGACGCCATCCACAGACTTGGCGCTGAAGAGCGGAGCCACCTGCTCCTGCTCGCCTAAGAAGGCCGGGAGGGCGGTGCGGACGGCATCGGCCGTAATGTGCTCATAAGGGAACGTGCGGTCCACTTCCTTCTCCAGGTCGTAGGACGGTGTGGTGGCGCCGAAACGGATGCGGGCGATGTACTCCTTGTCGTGATTCTGGAGCTCCTGCGCACGTTTGCAGGCATCGCCGATGCAAACCAGCAGCACCCCCGTCGCCAGTGGATCCAGCGTCCCCGCGTGCCCCACCTTCAGGTTCTTCTTCCCGAAGTGCCTGATGGCGGCGAACTTGAGTTTGCGGATTACATCGGCCGATGTCCACCGATACGGCTTGTCCACCGGAAGGACGATGCCTTCAGGGTAGTCGGCGAGATTCCCGGTCAAGCCGGGAATGACGGCAGAAGAGCCGGGAATGACGGGAGTGGGAGTGGGAACGAAATACATTAACGGCAGGGCATCTTGTCGATGCGTTTCTGGTGACGGCCGCCCTCGAAGGGAGTATCCAGCCATTCGCGCACGATGGCGGCGGCCAGGCGGTAGCTGATGAAACGGGCGGGAAGCACCAGCACGTTGGCGTTGTTGTGCTGCGCCACCAGATGGCCGATGGCAGTCCCCCAGGCCAGGCCCGCGCGGATGCCCTGATGCTTGTTCAGCGTCATTGCCATCCCGTTGCCGGTGCCGCAGAGGGCAATTCCCAGCGACACTTCCCCGCTTTCCACGGCCGATGCCAGCCGATGGGCGAAGTCCGGATAGTCCACGCTGTCCGTGGTGTCCGTGCCGTAGTTAACCACCTCAATGCCGCGGGAACGCAGCATCTTCACCAGTTTGAACTTGTACTCCACGCCAGCGTGGTCGTTGCAAATGCCGATTTTCATAGCGTAATGTTTTAACATACAAATATAAGCAAAAAAAGGGTGACACAAAAGTCGCTGAGGATGAGAGATTTACGCAGATTAGGGTGCACCGCACGGTGCACCCTAATAGTCACAAATAACTGTGATTGAATGAGTTACCTATCCACGGGAGGACGGGAGGCGTCCCAGCAGGAGGAAGGCTCGGTGCCCATGTCCAGGACCAAGGTGCCGCCGGCGAAGACTTCGCTGCGGTACAGCCAGTTGCGGTCCAGGGGCTCCCCGTTGAACGTGGCGCCCTGCACATACAAGGCGTCCGGGCCATTGCCGCGGGTTTCAATCACGAAAGTCTTGCCCGATGCATTGTACGGATCCAGATGCACCACAATCTTGTCAAAGGCCGGACTGCCGATCTGGTAGGTGGGATGTTCCGGAGCGCCGCCCTGCACATCGAACAGGCCGATGGTAGAGAGCACATACCAGGCGCCCAGCTGACCCTGGTCCTCGTCCTGGCCATAGCCGTAGCCGTGTTCGCCGTCCGTGCCGTAGAATTCGTCACAGATCAGGCGCACCCACTTCTGGGTTAGCGCAGGCCTGCCGGAGAAGTTGAACAGCCAGGGTTCGTGCAGGCAGGGCTGGTTGCCGTGGTTGTAGGGACTGTTGAGACCTGAGAAGGCATAGGCCACCTTTCCGCCGCCGAATATGCTCTTGCGGGCTTCGGTGAAGATGCCGTCCAGCCGCTCGTTGAAGACATCGGCCCCCAGACGGGCGATGAGTGAATCCGGATGCTGCGGCACGAAGAAGGTATACTGCATGGCATTGCCTTCCTGGAAACCGCGCCAGGACTCCAGCGGGTCGAAATTGCCGATGAATTCGCCATCCGTTCCACGGGGATGGACCAGCTTCAGATCGTCGTCGAAGAGCCTGGCCCAGCCGTCTGAAAGATCCATCAGCTGCCGGTAGTCCTCTTCATGGCCGAGCTGTTTGGCCAGCTGGGCCGTAGCATAGGCGCTGAAACTGTATTCCAACGTGTGAGAGGCGGAGAAAGTGGCTCCGCCGCTGTGGGCTACGAAGCCGGGATCCGTCACATACGGGACATATCCCTTGGTGACGAACTGCTCCACGTCCATCTTGCCGGCGCCCTCGATGCGGCCTTTCCACTCCAGGTTGTCCTTACGGGCGGCGGCGTACATCGTCTCCACGTCATAGTCCCGGATGCCGCTGTTGTAGGCACCTGCAAAGGCGATGGAAACCATGTTGGTTCCCACGCCGGAGACGTATTTGCTGCAGGCTATTCCGTCGCCCAGCCAGCCGGCGTCCTTGTAGACCAGCAACTGGGACGACACCCAGTCGTTGTAGTACCGGGGATAGGCCAGGGCCCAGAGCGGAGTCAGGTTCCAGTAACCGCCCCAGATGGCGTCCGTGTTGTAGTGGTTGTGAACAGGCTTGCCGGAGGCATCCAGAGGGATTTGGCCCACGGAGCCGTCGTTGGCGGGATAGGCCCCGTTCACATCGCTGGCAAGGCCGCGGCCCAACAGCGCGTGATACAGGCCCGTATAGAACTTGACCTTATCCTCGGGCTTTCCGCCATAGACCTCAATCTTACCCAAGGCTTCCCGCCACAGGGAAGCGGCCTGCTCCGCCGCGTCGTCAAAGGACAGCGAGGCGGCCTCGGCTTCCAGATTGGCCCGGGCATTCTCCACAGAGGTATAGGACAGACCCAGTTTCGCCACCACCGTGCCGGGATTGTCGTAATCCAGGCAAAGGACGGCACCGGGGCCGGATACCTCCGAAGCGGCGCCACGCTCCCCTCCCACGTGGAAGGCGGAAACGGACGTGGGCGCCTTGGACAGTTCGGCATAGAAGAACATACTCACGGTGGCACCGTTCTGATACTTCTTCACGTATTCAGGTTCGGTGACGATATACCCCTGCAGGATATTGCCGGAGCAGGCGGCATAGGCATCACGTACGGCGCCGCTCTCCCCCATCCGGGTACCCACGTTCACCAGGATGTGACCGGGCTGGGAGCCGTCGAAACTGAAGCGCTGGAAACCCACGCGCCGGGTGGCGGTAAGTTCAGCCTTTACGCCATAATCCTTCAGGTAAACGCTGTAGTAACCGGCGCGGGCCTTTTCAGAAGCCTTGTCAAAACTGGAACGCCAGCCTTCGGAGGGATTCTCCAGCACGCCGGGCTGCGTCACAGGTTCCCCGGTGACGGGCATCAGGGCCAGACCGCCCACCTGGAATTCGTGGAAACAGGGAAATCCGTCGATGGAAGTATGGGTGTCTTCATAACCCACGGCTTCCCAGCCCTGGTTATTCCCATAGGTACCGTTGGTGGAAGCCCCCAGCTTGGCCATGCCGAAAGGTACGGCAGCGGGCGTGTATACGAACCAGCGGCTGTGCACCGTGCCGATGTTGGGATTTACATAATCCAGCACATCTTCAAGTACATCTTCGCGGGTGGAACAGGCTGCCAGAACGCCCAGCAGCAGGATAAACAGCTTTTTCATTCTGCGGCTTCTTTATGTTCGTTCTTGTAGAGGGCCACCGTGGAAAGGGCGTCCAGCGCCGCGGCCTGCATCAGCAGGGAGCAGTCGCGGTCCACGTTGGAGACACCGGTCCAGTCCTCGTACCAGAGGCCGTTGGTCTGCCGGCCGTTAAGCCAGGCGCGCTTGAGGTTGGAAACGAAGGTCTCCACATAACCGGCAGCTGCGGCATGGTCGGGGATGAGTTCGATGTAAGCGTGGATGAGCTTGACGGTGAACCAGGGGTCGTTGAGCGGATAGCTCAGCGGAAGGGTGCCGCGCGGACGAACGAAGTAGTTGTAGGCAGCATCGGCCGTGGCAATGGCCTCGTCCAGATAATGCTGCTGGCCGGTGATGTGATACAGGCGCTGGCCCGCCACAATCATGGCCGCCGAGTTGTAGGCCCACTTGGTGGAGTGGATCTTGCCGTCGGCCCCCTTGTCGTTCACGTAGACGTTGTCCGTATCCCGAAGGGTGGAGTACACCCAGTCATAAAGGGATTGGGCCAACTCCAGCACCCCGGCCTTTTCCGCCTCGGGGCAGATTTCATAGTAACCCAGCAGGAACCACTGGGCGAAACCGTTGGCGCAGGCGGGCTTGTTGGAACCCTCGGAGCTCTTGTCGGGCATGTTGATGAGCTGCTCGCACCACCACAGGCCGCCGCCGAAGGTGTTGTCCAAGCCGGTCCTGAGGAACTTCACGATATCCGCGCAGCGCGTCAGGTATTCCGGCTTTTGAAGCTGGTTGTAGGCCTCCACCAGGTTGATACCCACGATGGAGTTGTCGTCGAAGTAACGTTCTCCGTAGCCGCCGGCGCCGGAGGAGTAGGCCGCCACGCCGGGGTTGCTGCGGTACATTTCGTACTTCTCCACCTTGGCGGCGTAGTCCACGTTGTAACCCAGACGGTTCAGGTTCGCCAGGGCCGACACCATCCCGTCATAGGGCCACAGGAAGGAAGCATCGCCGTCTCCCTTAGCCTTAGGATAGTTTTCGTTGTACAGGCCCCACTGGTTCCCGTAGAACTGCTCCACCTTCTGGTAGGTCTCGTAGGCTTTTTCGTGCCAGAGGCCGGATTCGGTTTCACCGCCGTCCTTGATCTCCCCCTTGAACGGGGGCATCGGTTCCTTGGAAAAGTCGCAGGAAGGGGCACAGAGGCTGAGAGTCAGGAATAATCCTGCTATGATATACATTTTCTTCATCTTAGTTTACGGTTACAGTGTGAGTCATAACACCTTCCTTGCAGGTGTACAGCGTAATGGTGGTGTTGGCTCCGTTGTTGGCGGCCGTAGGGAGTTTCCAGCAGTGTTCCCACTGGCTCCAGCCGGCCTCCTCGCAGTCGAAGTAGTCCGCGGACTGATTGCCGTCCGGACGACCTTCCCCATCCACGGTGCTCTTGCGGCCCCAGCACAGAGTCCGAGAGCCGTCGGTGGTGGGAATGAAGTAATAGCGCTCGTCCATTCCCCAGCTCATGGAACGCCACCACACTCCGCCGGTTCCACTCCAGACGCCAGCGCCCTGATAGGTAAGCGTGACGATGTCTTCGAAAGTGGCCGAGTAAATCACCTGCACCTTGTTCACCACCACCTCAGTGACTTCGTTGGTGGAGATGTTGACGGTGAGGCGGGTGGCATCGGCCCCGGCGGGCGTAGCCGTTACCGTGAAGGGATAGCTGTCCACGCCATTGGATACGGTGATGGCACCACCGGCGAGCTTGGCATAGATGCGGTAAACGTTCTCGTCCACTTTCAGGAATTCCTGGTCCTGGACTTCAGCGCCGGCGCCGCTGATCTTGAAAGCGGTCTCGGGTTCCGGTTCCGGATCGGGTTCCGTTTCCTCGATGGCGTGCGTCAGGTTGCCGGCAGCATCCAGATAGATGCTCATCAGGATTGTCTTCTGGTCAAAGGCGGAAGACATCTTCCAGAGGTTGCCCCAGTCGGTCTTGGTCACCTGATGGAGGTAATAATCCTCCGGCGTGGTGGGATAGTCCGCACTGTCGGCGCCGTCCGGATTGGGCCAGCGGGAGCCCCAGCGAACCGCAGCGCCGTTCACCTCCGTCATGAAGGAATAACGGGACTCGCTCCAGGAGCACCAGGAAGGCGTTCCGGGACGGCCGGGGCCCAGGAAAGTGGCTACGCCCTTTCCGGTGTAGAGGCCATTCTCCTTGTACTGCAGGATAACGAACGCCGTGTTGTTGGCAGCCCACTGGGCCTGCACGGTGGTGGACAGTTCATCGATGGTAGCTTTCAGGGTATTGAAATCCACCGTCACCAGGGCCAGGCCGCTGGTGGGCGGGGTGGTGATCTCCTGCGCGCCGTCACCGATAACAATCTTTCCCTTACTATCCACATAATAGTTGTCAGGACCGCAGGCGAAGCTGAAGGTGCCGGCCTGCAGACGGGTTATCATCGTGAACACGCCTTCGGCCTTCTGGATAAATGTACGGCCGGTCTCCGCGATGGCAGTTCCCGCCGGCGCAAGGGCGTCGGGCAGGGCGTCAATGTCATTGCCGCGGACAAGGGTGAGAGTCTTTACAATGCCGCAGGGACGGACGACGCCGCCGCGGGAAGCCTTCACCGTCCAGATGAAGGAACCGGTCTGGTTGCGGGCCAGACCTCCGGCACGGGCGATGGTATTCAACTGCGAATGCGTGAGGGTGAGACGGGTCTGTGAACCGCGGTCGCTCTGGAAAGTGGCCAGCGGAGCGCTGAAATCCCCACCTTCCCGGTCGAAGAGCACTTCGTAGAGGATGATGCCGCCATCGGCCGCCTCTCCCCCGGACCAGAAGAAGACCACGCGCTCGGACGAGGTCACATCCAGGTCCACTTCCTCCGGAGCGTCCAGTTCCGTGGGGACCGTGAACTCCGCGTTGAATTCATATTTGGTTTTGCAAGCCACCAGGGCGGCAAACGCGAGCAATATGGTAATAACTTTCTTCATAATCGGCTACCATTTAGGGTTTTGCTCCAGGTTCTTGTTCAGATCCCTTTCCTTCTGGGGAATGGGCCACAGGTAGTGCTTGGAGGCGTCGAACTGACGCTGTTCAATCCGGACGAATCCGCCGTCGGTGCCCACGTTCTCGCCCGTGTACAGGCCGTGGCACCAGCCATTGAGCACATCCTCGGCGATACGCCAGCGGATGATGTCGTTGCGGCGGGAACCTTCGAAGGCCAGTTCGCTGCGTCGTTCGTTGCGAACGATATCCTTAAGATTGGTTGCACCCGCAGGGAAATCCAACGCCCCTGCGAGGGTGAAGCCGGCCCGCTGACGGATGGGCCGGATGGTCGCATTCCAGACGGAAGCGTCCAGAGTACCCAGTTCCGCGTGCGCCTCGGCGTTCATCAGGAGAATGTCGGCGTAACGGATGAGGATGGGATTCAGGCCGCTCTGCAGGGTAAGCCGATAGGTAGGATCCCACCACTTGCGGACGTAATAGCCCGTGGGCGTAACATCGGAGGTAGCATTATAAGCGTCCGTGCTGTCCCATTTGGGTTCTTTCACCGTACCGTCGGGCATCGGATAGCCGTTGCCGGGATACACGATGGTGGCGGCAAGACGGGGATCGCGGTTGTCCCAGGGGTGTGCCGCATCATAAGAGGAAGTGGCATCGTCGATGGCTTTGCCGTCCAGCATAATGTAACTGTCCACCAGCGACTTGAGCGGGGCGATATTGGTGTAGCCGCCCATGCTGGGAGGAAGCAGGTTGTACATGATGTTGTGCTCCTTGAAAACGGGCTTATACTGCGAGGAAAGCATGATTTCGGAGCAGTATTCGTTGCCGATTTCGAAGAGGCCGGTGTAGGACGGGAAGAGGCTGATGCCGCTGTGGGCCATGATGTCGGCGGTGAGGTCCCGCACCTCAGCGTAGTTCCCTTCGAACAGGTGCACCTTGGCCAGGATGGCCACGGCGGTCCAGTGGGTGATGCGGCCCTTGTCTTCATCGGCCGTATAGGAGCCGGGAAGAGCCTGGGAAGCAATCACATCTTCCAGTTCGGCCACAATCTGGCTCACCACGTAGTCTTTGCTGTCACGGGAAAGCGTGCGGGACTCGGTGATGGTGATGGGCCGGGTGATGTAAGGGATGCCGCCGAAGCGGGTGTAAAGGTCATAGTAGTGCCAGGCGCGGAGCACGCGGGCTTCAGCTACATAACGGGCCTTCAGGCCGGGATCCAGATTGGGAACCTGGTCGATGTTGGCCAGCAGTTCGTTGCAGTCGCGGATGCCGCTGTAGGCACCGCCCCAGAGGCCGTAGATATAACTATCGGACGTGCCGTAGGTACCGTTGCCGATGGCTTTGGTCTGTCCGCCCTTCACATAGGCGTTGTCAGTTGTGCCTTCGCTGTACACCAGGCCGTACATATCCGTCAGTGACACGTAGCAGGTGTTCAGGGCGCTGATGGCGGCATCGGGGTCGTTCTGCCAGAAGGACAGGTCCGAATCCCTGTCATAGGGAGCCGTATCCAGCGGGACGCAGGAATAGGCCGACAGGATGGCAATAACCGAGAGAATGGAATATAGTTTTTTCATTGCGCGTCCTCCATTTTAGAATTTCACGTTCAGGCCGACGGAATAGACGCGCGCCACAGGATAGGAGCGGCCGCTTCCGCCGTTGTATTCGGGATCCCATCCGCCCTTCATGGCGGAAATGGTGAGGGCATTCTCCACGCTCAGGTAGGCGCGGAGCTGCGTCATATGGATCTTCTTCATCCAGTCGCCGGAGAAGTCGTAACCCAGCTGGAGGTTCTTCACGCGGAGATAAGCCGCATTCTGAATCCAGAAGTCACTCTTGGTGGCGTTGTTGGTGGATTCCGTACCCATGGTCAGACGCGGGTAGGTGGCATCCGTGTTGGACGGGGTCCAGCGGTCGATGTGGAAATCCAGCACGGGGCCTTCGTTGTTGTTGTGGAAGGCCTCCACGGCTTCACCTCTCATCCAGGCGCTGCGCATACCAACACCCTGGATGAAGGCGCTGAAGAACAGGCCCTTCCACTGGAGGGAATAGTTCACGCCGAAGGTGTAGCGCGGGAAATCGTTGCCCACCAGGAAGCGGTCGTCGTCGTTGATGACGCCGTCCGTGTATCCTTCAGCGTTCGGTTTGTCAATATAGCGGATGTCACCGGCCTTGGGGACGATGCCCTCCAGGTGCGGACTGGCGGCCGCTTCCTCGTCGCTCTGGAACAGACCGTTGCTGCGGAGCGTGTAATAGGAATAGAGCGGATAGCCCTCCTTGATGATGGAGGTGACGTCCGAGCCATAGTGCAGTTCCTCGCCGTGCGTATCGGCCACGATGTTCCAGCTGTCGGAGAGGTTGGCCGATATGTCATGGTTCACGGAACCCGTCCGGAAGTGGTAATTGGCCGACAGTTCCCAACCGTAGCTGTTCACCACGGCGGCGTTGGAGGTGGGTGACCCGCGGCCGAAGAGAGCCGGGACGGGCAGGCTCACCAGGATGTCGCTGGTGCGGTTGAAGAAGGCGTCGAAGCTCACGTTCAGATCGCTCTTGAGGAAAGCGACGTCCACGCCGATGTCCGTCATCATGGTGGTTTCCCACTTGATACCGGGGTCTACCGAGCTGTAGGAGGCCGTGGGGACGATGGTGTCGCCGAAGCTGTGACCTTGCAGCACGGAGATGGTGGAAAGGTACTGGTAGGCGCCGATGCGGTTGTTACCTACCAGGCCCCAGCTGCCGCGCAGTTTCAGGGAAGGAATCACCGGGCGGATGTTCTCCCACCAGGGTTCCTGGGAAATGCGCCAGCCCAGGGACAAGGACGGGAACAGACCCGAACGGTTGCCCTTGGCGAAGTAAGATGAGTAGTCGTTACGGACATTGAATTCCGCCAGGTATTTCTCATCGTAATTGTAGGTGACGCGGCCGAAAGCCGAATAGAGCGACCAGTCGGAGGCGTAACCGCCGTTGGAGACATCATCGCCGGAAAGGCCGCCCACGAACACGTCGTAGCGGGAGGTTTCCGTCAGGCGCGTGGTGTTGAAGCCGCGGCCACGTTCGCCTTCATAGGCGTAACCGGCCAGGGCGGCGAAGTTGTGTTTCTCTCCAAAGGTCTTGGCATAGTTAAGCGTCACCGTGGAAGTGAGCTTGGTATAACGGTCGAACGATTCGGCGATGTGGTTCTCATTGTCGCCGGACTTTTCGGCCAGGGAAGCTTTGCGGAGTTCGTGCGTCTGGTTTTCCAGTACGCGGCCGCCCACCGTGGCGTTCAGGCTGAGACCGTCGATGATGGAAAGGCTGGCCGTAAGGCTGCCGCCGATGTCATCGTTCACGCCGCGGCGGTAACCGCCCGTCTCCAGACGCTCCAGACAGTTGGAGTTGGAGCCGGAAGGGTAGGTGTAGGTGCCATCGGCATTCTTGATCTCATAGATGGGAGGCATACGGTTGGCCTGCTCGATGATCCAGTCACTCCAATAGGCGTGGTCGTTGATGACGTTGCGGGTGAACTGCGCCGTGGCGTTCACGCTCAATCTTTCGGTCACCTTGTGCGTAAAGCCCAGGCGGCCGTTGTAGCGCTTGTAGCCATAGTCTCCGCCCTTGAACAGGCTGTTCTGATCCAGATAGCCCAGGGATGCCATATAGGAGAGGGTCTTGCCGCCGCCCGTCACCGAAATATTGTGGGAGGTCTGCGGAGCCACGTCCTTGTAGATGGAACGGATCCAGTTGCAGTTGGTGCCCCCGTTTCGGAAAGCGGCGATTTCGTCGGCCGTAAACTTGGCGCTGCGGCCGGAATTCACAGCCGCCTCGTTGTAGAGTTCGGCATAGACCCAGGAATCCACGATGGAGGGAAGGGCCGTCGCCTGCTGGAGGGCATAGCTCATGTCGTACTCCACGGCCACCTTTCCTTCTTCACCCTTCTTGGTGGTGACCAGGATGACGCCGTTGGAGGCGCGGGAACCGTAAATGGCGGTGGATGATGCATCCTTCAGCACGGAAATCTGGTCGATATCGTTCGGATTCAGGTTCGCGAGCGAGCCTTCGATGCCGTCGATAATCACCAGCGGGTCGTTGTTGTTCATGGTGTTGAGACCGCGGACGTTCAGCGACGGGGAGCCGCCGGGAGTGGAAGAGCCCTGCCGGATGACCAGGCCGGGCGTGGTGCCCTGGAGACCTTCCAGCACATTGGAAATGGGCTTTCCTTCCAGTTCCTTGGTGGAAACGGTTGCCACGGCGCCGGTGAGGTTCACCTTTTTCTGTACGCCGTAACCCACCACCACCGCGTCCTCCAGAACAAGGGATTCGTCCTTGAGGTTGACGTTGATGAGCGAGCGTCCGCCTACCGGGACTTCCAGGGTCTCATAGCCGATGGCCGAGAACACCAGGATGTCATCCGCGGCAGCCCGGATGGTGTAGTTGCCGTCTAAATCGGCCACCGCACCATTGCTGGTCCCCTTCACCATCACGGCCGCTCCGATGACGCCTTCGCCGCCGGATGTGACCGTTCCCGTGATGAGGGAGACGTCCTTCTGCGCATAAACCGCCGTCGTGCCCGTCCAGAAGAACAGGACCAGACTCAACAGGGTCAGCAGGATTGTGGTTTTACGCATAATTTATAGGGTATAAAAAGATTTCAGGTCCAATTGCCGGAGGGCATAGGCGTATGCGCCCAGCGAAACGGCTTTGCTGGTGCCGATGGCACTGACGGTAATGCCCGTCTGTTTCTGCTTGCGGTAGCGGACTTGGCGGGCCGATCCCGGAACGGGGATCAGTACGGATTCGTCCTTCAGGAACTGCTTCATTCCGGCTTCCGTGGTGAGGTCCAGTACCGTCATCTGCAGCCAGGGATTGATGGCCTCCACCAGGGCCGGGAAGGCATATTTGGCCGCGCCGGAAAGGCCGCCGCCCACCACCACCAGTCCGTCGGCGATGTCCAGGGCATGCGCCAGGGCATCGGCCGCAGCCACACCCAGACGGCGGAAAGACTCGCGGGCTGCATCGGCATTCCCCTCACGCGTACCTTCGGCGATGTCGAAGATGTCCTTGGGGGTGAGTTCGGCATTGTCGCCGGAGACTTCGCGGTACACGCGTTTGACGGCACGAATGCTCACACTTTCCTCCGCGATCTGATCCGGCTGAAAGACGTTGCGCATGAGCCACACGTCCCCGCCCACGCCGTTGTCGCCCCGGAGGAGTTCGCCGTCCAGCACCACGCCGCCGCCGAATCCCGTACCCCAGGTGAGGCCGATGAGATTGCGGTAGCGCCTGCTGCTGCCGGCCGCTTCCAGGCGGGCGTTCATCTCAGGCAGGATGCCGCAGAGGGCTTCCCCATAGGCGAAGAGATTGCCGTCGTTATTGATATAGACCGGAAGGCCGAAAGCTTCTTCCAGGTAGGGTCCCATGGCCACACCGCCCCGGAAACAGGGGAAGTTGGGAAGATCGCCGATGATGCCGGATTCGTAATCGGCCGGACCGGGGAAGGCGAAGCTGATGGCCACTGCAGGCTCATCCAACACCTCCTGCACCCGACGGAATCCTTCCACCAGCACATCCAGACAACGCTGGGCGTCGTCCGTAACGGCATCCAGGCGGATGGGATCCACCACTTCACGGCCGCTCCGGATGGCGGAGAACACGAAATTGGTTCCTCCGGCGTCCAGGGTCAATACAGTTCTAGTGTCGTTTTCGTACATTATTATATTATGGGTTAAAGCGGATATAGGCGCGGATGACCATACATTCCTTCACCCCGTCCCCGGGACGGATGATGAAATCCTCCACGCAGGCGGGAATGATGAAAGTCTCCGCATAGTGGACCTCAAAAGGCTCGAAGGCGCCGGTGGGACTTTCCACCACGGCCGATGAGCCTTCCGCCAGGTTCAGCACCTGCACGCTGTCCCCGGTCCTGAAGGGAACGGGAACGCTGAAGCGCGTGCGGCGGGTCTCTATGAATTCGGCGGGATGCAGGCCGGTTCGGATTTCCTCCCAGCCTTCACCCTTGGCGATGGGCTCGAAATGATTGGCCAGGTTGGCCATCACATAATCCGTATCGCGCTCCCACTGGATCACCTTGCTACCACGCTCCACATTGATGGGGCGGGGTTTTCCATCCAGGCCCAGGCGGTTCCAGTCCCACAGTTTGAAGGTGAACAGGTTGGGCGTGGCGCTGATTTCCAGCACCATGGCATTGGCGCCGGAGCAGTGGATGGTACCGCCGGGAATGAGGAAATGATCGTGCTTCTTGGCCGGAAGCCGGTTTACGTATTTCTCCGCAGGGAACGAAATCTCCCCGCGCTGGGCAGCCCTAAGATCGGAGAGCATGGCCTCTCTGTCCACCCCGTTCTTGACACCCAGGAACACCGTGGCGCCTTCGCCGGCATCCAGCAGATAATAGCTTTCATCCTGCGTATAGGCCATCCCGAACTGTTCCCGGATGAACTGGGTGGTGGGGTGTACCTGCAGGGAGAGGTTGCCGCCGTCCATGGTGTCCAGGAAGTCGAAGCGGATGGGGAAATCCTTGCCGAATCGGCCCCAGACAGGCATACCCAGCAGTTTCTGTGCGTGAAGGAGCACAAGGTCTACCGAGGGGAATTCCACTTTCTCGCCCTCCACTTCCAGCAGCAGGCTGTTTTCCTCCGGAACACAGTCGAAGCACCAGCCGTAGTTGACGGTTTCGCGGTCCAGGTCGCAGACTTCCTTCATCCACTGGCCGCCCCAGGGGGCAGGATCGAAGAAGGGAACCACGCGGAAGGGTTTGCGGGCGGTGAGGGCCATTCCCCGAAGGAAAGTTTGGGCCCCAATCAGCTTGGGACGGGCGGCATCGTTGGTGTCCAGCCACCAGTCCACGCGGCCGAAGAGGCCATCCTTATAAGAGTCCAGGGCACGCCAGTCGATGAAATAACCGCGCTTGTACTGGATGGAAACGGGCTCCTGGGCACTGTGGACGCCCAGGCCGTCCACCTTGTGAGCGCGGAAACGCTGCTGGATTTCCCAGCGGGCCATATCGGCATAGACCAGCGTGGCCTGAGGAGCCACCAGGGATGCTCCCGGGCCGATAACCAGCGCTCCGGCCTCGGCACGCAGGCGCGCGTCCTTTAATAAAACATCGTCAAAGAACTCTTCCAGGCGGAGCGGGGAGACAAAGCCAAAAAGGACGTCGTCCGTCATAAAACGGTCCGTCATGGCGCGGACGGCCGCCTCCGGTTTCATCAGCTCACGGGTTCGGATAATCTGCTCAAAAGATCCGGCAAATGCCGCCTCTACGGCCTCCTCATACACGCCGGCATAGCAATCCACGGCCAGCACAGCGGGTTTTTCCTGCAGCAGGCGGGACGCAATGGCATCCCATCCCACCCACACGGAACCTTCCGTCCTGGTAGCCGGATATTTGTCATAATTGGATGAACGTACTTTGTTCATACATATTAAGGTTTGTGCAAAGATATAAAGAAAATTATACAGAACAAATATTTTTTATTAAATTTGTATCCGATTTGAAGAGAAAGCTATGGTTTTAGACAGAAAAAGCATTGTTCCGCTGCACAAACAGGCAGAGGATCTGCTTCGCGAACTAATTGAAAAACAAGAGTATAAGAACGGAAAGCTGCTGCCCAACGAGGTAGATCTCGCCGCTCAGCTGCACATCTCGCGCAACACCCTCCGCCAGGCCATCAACCAACTGGTCTATGAAGGGCTGCTGGTGCGCAAAAAAGGCGTGGGCACAAAGGTGGTCTCAAAGGGCATCACCGGCGGCGTCCAGAACTGGCGCAGTTTCTCCCAGGAAATGAAAATGCTGGGCGTAGAAATCAAAAACTACGAACTCCGGATCAGTTTCCGCAAACCCAGCCCGGAAGTCGCCGCTTTCTTCGGCACGGACACGGACACGCCGTGTGTGGTGATGGAACGCCTGCGGGGCAATCCCCAACGTCCGTTCGTCCAGTTCGTTTCCTACTTCAACCCGCGCCTTCCCATCACCGGAGAGGAGAACTTCAACCAGCCCCTTTACGATATGCTGGAAGAACAATACGGCATTGTGGTGAAAACCTCCCGGGAGGAAATCAGCGCCCGTCTGGCCGGAGATAAACTGGCCGGGAAACTGGACATTGCGGCCGGGGACCCCGTCCTCATCCGCAAACGCTTCGTGCTGGATGTGAACGACGTCCCCGTCGAATATAACATCGGCTATTACAAGGCCGACAGTTTCACCTATTCACTGGTTGCCACCCGCTGACCGGCAGCAAAAGCACAGTAAATCAGATAAACAAGGCAGAGCGCAAGCACCGCCAGTGAGCCCGTCTGGTTACCCACCAGCTGGGTGCTGATGCCCATCAGCGGCGGAATCACCGCGCCGCCTGCCACGCCCGTAATCATAAAGCCGGAAATTTCATTTCCCTTGTCCGGACGGGCCTTGAGAGCCAGGGAGAACAGGACGGAGAACACGCTGGCGCAGAAGAAACCGATAGCGCCCAGACCCACCAGAATCCAGGTGATATTGCCCGCAAAGAAAAGAAGGGCCAGGCCGGCGGCTGCACAGAACAGATTGATTTTCAAATACTTGATATCATCCATTTTTGTCAGCAGCGCAACGCCCAGGAAGGCGCCCACCGTTCTGCAGATGAAATAAACGCTGGCGCCCAGCGACGCCTTTTCCACCGGTAAACCGCAACGCTCGATGAGGAGCTTGGGCGACACCGTGTTGGTACCCACATCAATACCCACGATAAAAAAGATTCCCAGGAAAAGCAGGAGGATGGTTTTATCCTTCAGCAGGCCGAAAGAGGCCTTGAAACCAGTACCTGAGCCGGAGACTTCCTCGCGGGGAATAACCGTCACTTCCAGCAGCAGGAAACTCAAGAGTGTTACCACTGCATAAATGGCGAAAAGATACTTCCAGTTGCCGAAAACGCTGCCTGCCAGCAGGGCCAGAAAAGGCGCGCTGAACGAGGAAAGAGCCTTCACCACCTGCCCGCCTGTAAGGGCCGACGACAGCTTCTTCTCCCCTACCACGTTAGTGAGCAGCGGATTCAGCGAAATCTGCAGGACGGTATTGCCGATGCCCAGAAGCACGAACGCCGCCATCACGGCCACCAGGCTGTAGGAGAACATCGGGATGATCATCCCCGCGATGGTGATGACGTTGCTGATCTGCACCATCGTCTTCCGCCCGAGCCGGTTCATCAGGAGTGCGGCGGGGATGGAAAGCAGCAGGAACCAGATGAAGACCATGGAGGGAATGAAGCCGGCCACCGACTCGGTGAGGCCGAAATCTTTTTTTACATAGCTTGTAGCTATGCCCACGACATCACAGAAGCCCATCACGAAGAACGTGGCCAGGACAGGAATGGCGTTTCGTTTTTTTATCAAAGCAAGCATTTTCGCAAATGTTTAAACAAAATTTTTGCGCAATATAGTAATTATTTCCGTATTTATTTCTATCTTTGCCGTGAACTTTGTATGAACATATGAAAAAGTTACTCTCATATGTCCTTTGTTTCGGGCTGCTGGCCGCCTGTACGGCGGGTCGGCAGGAGTCGCCCGTACGGGAGACGGTGAGCCTGTCCTCCCCGGACGGGACGCTTTCCATGGAATTCCGCCTGCTGGAAGACGGTACGCCTCAGTACACCCTTACGCGCGGTGACGTTCCCGTGGTCCTTCCCAGCCGCCTGGGCTTCGACCTTCGGGGCAGCCTGCGTCGCGGCCTGTCGGAACTGAACCCGGACGGAAGCTTCTCCAAACTGGACGACCGCCCCTGCTATTCCTTTTCGGAAGACTTTGAGCTGGTGGACGCCGTCCGGGACAGCTTGGACCAGACCTGGGAAACCGTCTGGGGAGAGGAACGGCTCATCCGCAACCGCTACAACGAATTGTTAGTGCAGTTGCAACATCGGCCCACAGGTCACCGGATGGACATCCGCTTCCGCCTGTATGAGGACGGCCTGGGCCTTCGCTATGAATTTCCCGGAGACCCCACGCTGGGCTACTTCGTCATCAAAGAAGAGAAAACAGAGTTCGCAATGGCCGGAGACCATACCGCCTGGTGGATCCCCGGAGACTTCTCCTCCCAGGAATACGAATACACCACCTCCCGCCTGTCGGAAATCCACAGCCGGATGAAAGAGCGCTTTGAGGGCGGCAACAAGGGGGCCGATTTCTTCTCGCTGGACGGCGTCCAGACCTCCCTGCAGATGAAGACCGACGAAGGCCTTTACATCAACCTGCATGAGGCGGCGCTGGTGAACTATCCCTGCATGCACCTGGTCTACAACGCCAAGACGCAGACCTTCACTTCCTTCCTCACGCCGGACGCGCAAGGGTGGAAGGGCTATATGCAGGCGCCCTGCCATACCCCCTGGCGCACCGTCCAGGTGACCGCCAGTGCCACGGACATGCTGCAGAGCCGCCTGGTGCTGAACCTCAACGACCCCTGCGCCTACGAAGACGTCTCCTGGATCCATCCCGTGAAATATATGGGCGTGTGGTGGGAGATGATCGCCGGGCCCTGCACCTGGTCCTACACGGACGACTTCCCGTCCATCCACCTGGGCAGCACTGATTACTCATCGGCCCGCCCGCATGGAAGGCACGGAGCGAATAATGATAAGGTACGCGCGTATATAGACTTTGCCGCCGCGCACGGATTCGACGAGCTGCTGGTGGAAGGCTGGAACATCGGCTGGGAAGACTGGGTTGGCTGCTGGAAAGACGAGGTCTTCGACTTCGTGACGCCCTACCCGGACTTCGACCTTCCCGCGCTGAACGCCTATGCCCACAGCAAAGGCATCAAGCTTCTGATGCACCACGAGACCTCTTCGTCGGTCCGCAACTATGAACGGCACATGGAAGAGGCCTATAACCTGATGAACCGCTACGGCTACGACGCAGTCAAGAGCGGCTACGTGGGAGACATCATCCCCCGCGGCGAATACCACTACGGCCAGTGGATGGTAAACCATTACCTCTATGCCGTGACGCAGGCCGCCAAACATCACATCATGGTGAACGCGCATGAGGCCGTACGTCCTACGGGTCTTTGCCGCACCTATCCGAACCTCGTCGGCAATGAAAGCGCCCGCGGAACGGAATACCAGGCCTTCGGCGGCACTGTCCCCGAGCACACCACCATCCTGCCCTTCACCCGGCTCAACGGCGGCCCCATGGACTTTACGCCCGGTATCTTCGAGGCCAACCTGTCCACTTTCAGCCCCAACAACGGCTCCCACGTGCAGGCCACCCTGTGCAACCAGCTGGCGCTGTACCTGACCATGTACTCCCCGCTCCAGATGGCGGCCGACCTTCCGCAGAACTACGCCAAATACCCGGACGCCTTCCGCTTCATCGAGGAAGTGGCCGTGGACTGGGAGCAGAGCAAGTATCTTTTCGCCGAACCCGGGGACTACGTGGTGGTAGCCCGCCAGGCCCGCAAAGGGGGCCGATGGTTCCTGGGCGGCATTACGGATGAGCAGGAGCGCCACTTTGACATCCCTCTGGACTTCCTGGAGGACGGCCGCAGTTATGAGGCCACCCTGTACCGGGACGCGCCCGATGCCAATTATTGGGAAAACAACGCAGCATACATCATAGAAAAACACACCGTCACCTCCAGGGACACGCTGTCCGTCACGGCAGCCCCCGGCGGCGGTTTTGCCATTGCATTTTAAGATCTTAAACATGATACGCGACAACAAAATGCCCTACGAGGCGCCCGCGATGGTCTCCGTAATCCTGGAGGCCGGGAACACCCTGTGCCAAGGCAGCACGGGAGAGAGTTTTAACAGTACGGTGGTCTACCTCACCGACGGATGGGAAGAAGAAGATTAAGGAGGACAAAGCCATGAAGAAATCCCTATTCGTTCTGATTACCGCCATTGCCGCAGTCCTTTCCTGTACCAAGGAGACTCCCGACGGAAACGAACCGCTGCAGAAACTGGTCTTTACCGGTGTCACGGACCCCACCAAGACGGTCCTGGAGTCTGATTTCACCATCAAATGGTCCACGGATGATGACATCACCGTCTTCCCCGGCGAAAACGCTTCCGGCGTGACGTTTGACGTAACTGCCACCTCCGGGAACGGCCACACGGCCACTTTCGAGGGCAGCGCAGCCGCATCGGCAGGCTACTATGCACTGTCGCCCGCCCAGGTTGGCGTCAGCATTTCCGGCGGTAAAATCTCCGCCGTCCTCCCCACGACACAGACTCCCGTCGCAGGCAGCTTCGGCCCCGAGTCCAATGTGGCTGTGGCTGTTGCAAGTGACTATGTCTTCCAATTTAAGAATGTGGGTGCCCTTGTGGGATTCACCATCGGCCAAGACGACATCACCGGCATCAAACTGGAAGCCCTGAATGGCGAAGTCCTTTCCGGAACGGCCGTCGTCAACCCCGCTGACGGGAGCCTCGTGAGCAAGAGTGGCGTCAGTTACGTCCAGATGAACGGCAGCCTTGCCAAAAACGCCACCTATTACTTCGTGGTGCTCCCCGGCACGTATAGCGGCGGATTCCGCATCACCCTCTTCAAGGGAGCGCAGTACGCCCGTACTTCCCTGACCGCGAGTTACGACATCCCGCGCAACGGCAATCTGAGCCTGGGAACCCTTGCGTTAAACAATTGGAAGACCGCCTTCGTTGAAGGGGAGGACGTTTTCATCAAAGGTTCAGCCGAAGACGGACAGAAACTGGCCTATGTAGGGGCCGATGACTATTGGGACGGTGACATCCAGTACAGCGATGTGGCAAACTACGCCTACAACTATGAGATTTTCACCCGACTCACGCAGGACCAGAAGTTCTACTTCAAAACCGCCGGCGGCGAAAACTATACGCTGAATGCAGCCGGGACGGCCGTGGAGCCGCTGGCCAAGATTGCCAACGCACCCTACGGCGCTCCTTCAGACGGCATTTACCGCATCCGGATGGATTTCCCCAGCGGCGCGGCGGAGGTGAAGAAGATTACCGAAGTCAAATACGACATCTACGGACTGGACTCCAGAGCGCTGACCTATGTGGGTGAAGGCGTTTGGTCCTCAAGCAACTTCCTGATGCGTACCAGCAGTTATATGAACCGCTACCGTTTCCTCGTGAAGTTCGCCGATGACAGCAAACAGTACTATGGAAGAATGGTAAGCAACAACGGAAATCCCATCTATGGCCAAACTGAAGCCACCTATTTCCACGTACAACCCACCATTGACAGCAATGCCGACCACTGGTCCCCTTGCTTCCAATACCCGAGCGTCTGCCAGGATGTGGACAACCGCTACTACTGCACCATGACGCTGTCCCTGAACAACGACAACGGGCACTACACCCATTCCATCACCAATATGACCGACTCCCAGATAGGAGAAGGCGTCGTTTTCATTTGCCGCTCCAACGAAGCCGGCCAGCAGATGGTGTACATCGCCTCCAATCATTACAACAGTTCCATGGCGGACTACGGAGACAATTCCACGCTTGTCCCGACTGCCATCAGTGATTATTTTGAAATTTTCACCAGAATCAATTCCGGAGAAGTATTCTATTTCTACAATGCCACTACCGGCAAGTACTATGCTCCCACTTCCACCGGAGCCGGCGTACAGGAAATCTCGAATCCTTCGGAAGCCACCTATTCCATCTCCACCGGCGGGGCCTGGCGTATCCGGGCGAATTTCTCCACCGGCGCAGCCAATATCCGGAGAATCGACCAGGTCCGTACGGAACTGAACTACGACGGCGGCTTCGCTGATGGCGTACACGTGCTTTCATACACCGGCAAGGGAACCTGGGCGAAAAACAGCGCCGCCATCAAGGGCCACGAAGGCCAATATGGCCGTCACCCGTTCACGGAATACATTATCAAGATATGGTTCAACCGGGACAATGCCGACAACGAGATCAACTGCTGGCAGGTCTATGGGACCACTTCCGTCAAGAGCGGGAGCCCCGACCCTGCAGACGACGGCTCTTACTGGAATCTCCAGCCGGCCACCGGAGACAACTGGAGTCATGTCTTCTTCTATCCTTCCTGGACAATCGATACTTCGGGCTCCCGCCAGTATTATGCGACCATCAGTGTGTATATGAACGACAAGTTCGGCAATTATACGCATCGGTTCTCCAATGTGGTTTATGAAGATAATATCCCAGAATAATCTGCTTATTATCCTTGCTCTCTTCCTCGGCATCAGTTGTGCCGGAAAGGCGGAGCAGGATACCGTTGAACCGGAAGCCCCGGAAGGGTCTCCGGTTTCAATGGTATTTTCCGCCACGGCCGCCGACCCGGAGGTAAAGACCACCCTGGGCGGGGACCTGAGCATCCGCTGGCAGAGCTGGGACAAGATCACGGTTTTCAGCGGCCCGAACGCTTCCGGCAGCGAATTCACCGTGAGTTCGCTGGCAAACGACAACAAGAAAGCCAACTTCACGGGTCTCGGCCTTCCCGCCGTAGAGCATTATGCGGTCTCCCCTGCCCAAAACGATGCCACCATTTCCGGCGGCGTCATCACAGCCGTCCTGCCGCAACAACAGGGCGTGACGGCCGGCAGTTTCGGGGCGCAGGCCAACCTGTCGGCCGCCGTCTCCAGCGCCTCCTCGGACGCTTTCTTCTTCCGCAACGTCACGGGCCTCCTCTCCCTGAGGATTGCCGACAGCGGCGTCACGGGCGTGCGCATCGAGGCTCTGGGGGATGAAAAACTCTCCGGGCAGGCCATGATCAACTTCGAGGACGGAATCCCCGTGGCAAGCCCCACAGAGGGCGCCCACAGCTGGGTAACCCTCTCCGGGGCACTGTCGGCCGGCACCACCTATTATGCGGCGGTCTTCCCGGGCACCTATTCCCAGGGATTCCGCATCACGCTTTACAAGAATGGGCAGTACGCGAGCATCGTCAGCCGCACGCCGCTCACCCTGAACAGGAACGGGAATGTGTTCCTGGCCGATGTCCCCAGCCTGACTAAATGGAAGACGCCCGGCACCGTGGTCCTTCGCGGGGAAGCCGCCGAGGACGGGCAGGAGATGTCCTACTGGGCCAACCAGTATGCCGATATGAACGTATCCCGCAACCGCGGAACCCAGGTCGAGGCCTTTGCCTCCGACGAATACACCTACGAAGCTTTCACCAGCCTGAAAGCCGGGAAGA
>JAFZKT010000022.1 GCA_017553545.1 Bacteroidales bacterium
CCGGCGTTGAAATGGAGTTGGGATGGCAGGACCATATCGGCGATTTCAGTTATGGAATCCGGGGCAACCTGACCACCCTCAAGAACCGGGTGACATCTCTTACGGATGGGACCGATCGTCTGATAGGCCATCAGCTTTATGGCGGAAACCCCATCACGCTCTTTGAAAAAGATATGTCTGCATGGTATTTCTATGGATATAAGTACCTTGGGGTCAATGCGGGGAACGGCGATCCCGTGTTTGAAACCGGAGAGGATGGCATTCTTGGGACGGAAGATCTTACCTATCTTGGCAAGGGCATTCCGGATATGACCTATGGCATCACCCTCAATGCTGCCTGGAAAGGATTTGACATGGTGGTATTCGGAAGCGGCGTGGCCGGTGTGGATATTTTCTCCATGTATAACATAGGTTCAGGCTTTACCGACAATCGTCTCGCCTGGTATGCAAAGGACTACTGGACGCCTCAGAACACTTCCGCCACCCAGCCCAGACCCAACGCCATGTGGTCTCAATTGGCTACTTCCAGTTTCAACATCTTTGACGGATCGTACTTCAAGATCAAGCAGATCCAACTGGGATACTCCCTCCCTCAAACTCTGCTGTCAAAGGTTAAGATTTCCAACCTGCGCCTTTACTGCTCCCTGGATGATTTCTTCACTTTCTCCAGCTATATCGGATTGGACCCGGAAGTGGTCGGTTCGGGCAAGAAGATGGGCATTGACACTGGATATTACCCGACGACGAGGAAAGTTATGTTCGGCGTTAATCTAACCTTCTAATACAGATAGATATGAAAAAGATATATACAGCCTTTTCCGTCCTTGCGTTGGGCCTTGCCTTCACCTGCTGCAGCGACCGTCTGGACATAGTTCACAACGGCGTTCTGGACGAATCCAATTATTACAAGAACGATGACGATGCGGCAGCGGCCATTGCTGCAGCCTATCAAGACATTGCCGTAGGCGATGGACAATATGGTTTCGAACACACCTACAAGATTGTAAATGGATATTTAAGCGACGAGTATTGGGCCGGACAGCAGGACCGCACCAATGAATTCTGCATCCTGACGGATTATGCATTCGACGCCAATAATCCGTTTATCGAGTTGCACTACACCCACCTTTATAATGTCATTGGCAAATGCAACCTGGTCATTGACAATGTAAAAGGTGACACCCCCGTACAAAGGATGGCGATAGCGGAAGCAAAAACGCTCCGCGCCTGGATGTACTTTGAACTCACGACGCTCTGGGGTACTCCTGCCCTGGTGGAACACGTTTCTTCCGAAAAGCCCACCAATGCCACCCAGGAAGCGCTTTGGGCCTTTATTGAAAAGGACCTTACCGAGGCAATCGCATCGAATGCACTCTCTGAAAAATCCTCCAAAGCCGACCGCAGCAATTATCGTGTCACAAAGCAGTATGCGCAGGCTCTCCTGGGCAAGGCTTATCTGTGGCAGGGCAAGAACGCCGAAGCGGCAAAAGTCCTGGACGAGGTAATTGAAAGCGGCCTCTACGGCCTGTGGGGCGGCACTTACGGTGACTTCTACGATATTCCTAACGAGAACAACGAAGAAGTGATGTTCGCCAGCAACCGTATTCTGGACAAGAATACACCTGTCCCTACCTATTTCCCCGCCTTCAACGGGTTAAGCCTTTACACCCGTCCCGGGGTGCTTGTCGTCCCTAATGCATTCGGATTAGGCCTATGGACTTTCGGCGGATTTGTCCCCCGCGGCAGCCTTTATAATGCTTTTGCCGCCGAAGAGGGCGTGGACGGTTACCGCCTCAACGAGAGCATCAAGACTTATGATTATATGGCTGACGCCGGGTACGGGCTTGGTTCCGGCGTCACTGAAAACAGTGAAGGTTACTTTACCTGGAAAGGCCGTTATCTGGACAGCCAGACGGAACTGGTGGTGGTTTTCCAGGTGACCGACCGCGATGCCGTCTGGATGCGCTACGCAGAGGTCCTGCTGATGGCAGCCGAGGCCAATATCGGCATCGACCAGGCCAAGGCCGACAAATACCTGAACGAAGTACGCAGCCGTGCCGGATTGGGTGGCAAGACTTGCACGTTGGAAGCCATTAAGACGGAGCGCCGGCTTGAGCTCTTCGGCGACTTCTGCCGTTACAAGGATCTCCAGCGTTGGGGCGATGCCGCTACCGTCCTTGCCGATGACGGGAAGGGCGAACCGGAATTCTCCGCCACCGGAGTGGAATGGAAGCGCGATCGTACTGAATTCGGTTACAAGACTGGCAAACACGAGTATCTTCCCATCCCTTTCGGCGAACTACTAATCAACAAGGAGATGCATCAGAACTCCACCGCGTGGTAATCTATAACACAGCAAGAAAATGAAAAAGATATTTAGACTCATTGCGATTGCGGCAGCGGCGGCCGGCCTCCTGGCCTCCTGCGAAAAGTCTGCCATTAGCCCTCTCAGCGGCGAATATCCTGCCGCGGATCAGTTGAAAGGTGTTACCTTCACCGATGGTGGCAGAACGAGCGAAGATGGTTTCTATGTCTTCTCTGTCAAGGGGCAGAATCTGGATTTGTATTTCGCCGGCCGCAGCTGGTATCTTGGAGAAGGATCCTACAACTACTCCGAGGTTCCTGCCGGCAACGCCCTCCTTGCCCGTTCCAGCGTAAATGGAAAAGCTATTGTGAGAGGTGGTCTTACTGTTTACAAGAAGGGTGACGACTATGAAATTGACGGCACAGTTTGGCTGTCCGACAACGAGCCCGTGCAGATCAAGTCCCACGGAACACTCATCTATGAGGAAGTGATTGTCACGCCCAAATTCTATTATACCCTTTCCGACTATGAGGACAATGGGGTGAAACGGGGTTACAATCTTTCTCTGACCGACCTTCAGGGCGCTTCTGCCGCCAATTTCCTTTTGATTTCCAACTCGGGTGTAACAGGTACTTATGCCATTGGTGATCCGAATGCAGGCGACAACGGCATCGCATCCTATGGTGTGGATCTGAGTGCGCTTTTCGGCCAGCCTGCCGGCAGTTTCGTCATGGGCAGCTACTTCTTTGAGGACGGAAAACAGTGGCTTCTTACAGCAGGGAGCGTTGAAGTGTCCGGTGACGAAAACATGTATACGGTCGTGGTGAGCAACCTGGTGGCGGCCGCCCTGGATGGAACCCCTTACAGCGGTGACACCAAGACCTTCGAAAACGCCGTGAAGCCCGCTCCAGTAGAGCCGGTAACCCTTACCTTAGAAGGTTGGAGCGCTGAATACTCCTTCAAGGACAACGCCGATGCCGGTACCCGCGAGCACAAGCTGGCCCTCAAGGATTCCTTCGGAGGCGATGCCGGGCAGATTGTGGTGAACACCACCGTTCTGGGCGGCATTAACGGCACGTTCGAGGCTGCAACCGATACCGAGAAAATCGACCGATATACGGCCGGTGCCGACCTCTCCATCTTCGGGATGGGCTGGATTGGGTCTTATTTCTCCGTCTTGGGAACCAGTTTCCCTATCAACGGTGGTACGATGACCATTTCGTCCGATGCCGAAACCGTATCCGTCTCGGTGCATGGACTCACCGGCATTGACGGCGTGAACGGTCTGTCTCTTCCGGCCATGGCACTCACCATCGCCCAGCCGGATAATCCCCAGCCCCCGGTGCCTGGTGACGAGTCTTTCACCCTGGAAGGCTGCACCTACACGCTGGTTTCCGCTCCCAAGGAAGGGGTTGACGGAGTGACCGAACACACCTTTACTTTCAAAGATGCCTCGGACAACGTCGTCGCCCAATACGTAGAGTGGACGGCCACCGATGCTGCCATCACCGGCAGTTTCTCCTGGGCCGCCACCACTGAAACGGCCATCGGATCCTTCGCTGGCGGATATGATTTCTTCGGTATGGCTATCTTCGGTTCCTATTATGTGCGTGAAGGTGGTTCGTATCTTATTAACGGCGGCACTGCCGAGGTGAGCGAAAGCGGCGGCAAACTCAGCGTGAAGATTACCGGTCTTGTTTCCGCCACCGCCGCGGGCGAAGCCGGCACCGCAACCATCCTGGAAATCAAGGATGCCGTGAATGCCGATGCCCCCGTTGAAAAAGAAACCTTCCTTGTGGAGAATGGCACATACACCGTCACGTCCCTTCCCAAGGAGGGTGTTGACGGCGTGACCGAGCACACCTTTACCTTCAAGGATGTCGAAGGCAACTTGGTTGGCTCCTACGTGGAGTGGACTGCAACCGATGCTGCCTATACCGGCTTCTTTACCTATGCCGAACCCACGGCCACCGCTATCGGCTCCTTTGCCGGCGGATTGGACTTCTTCGGCATGATGACGCTGGGTACCTACTATTTCCGTGAAGGCGTAGAATACCTGGTGAATGCCGGAACTTCCATTGTTGCCGAAGAGGATGGCAAACTTTCCGTTATCATCAGCGACCTGGGTTCCGCCGCCAAGGATGCCACGGCCGGGACGGCTGAAATCCTTTATTTCAAAGACTTTACAAAAGCCGAATAACTTGCTATGAAAGCTCGTCTTTACATGCTCTGCACGGTGATCACACTCCTCTCCGCCTGTGGGAGGAGTGTGGATCCCGGCAGGGTTGTCACCAACCCCATCGACCTGGATTACGCCTTCTATATGACTCCCACCCGTGAGACCATCATGGATGTTGTGCCGGAAGCACTGCTGAACCAATTGCCTGAGGAGCAGCGGGAGCCTGCTCTACAGCGGGTGATTGCGGCCCTTTCCGGTCCGGAGCGCTCCGGGGCGCGTGAGGCGGCCGACCCTGTGGTGGAAATCTATAAAGGCCGATACTACCTGTTTGCATCCATGTCCAAAGGATACTGGAGCTCAGATGACATGCAGCACTGGAAGTATATTGCCATTGGCCGACAGCTTCCCACCCAGTTGTATGCGCCGACGGCTATGGTGTACCAAGACGAGCTTTACTGGATGACTTCCGACATCAATTGCCTGTACAAATCTTCCAATCCGGAAGATCCCAATTCCTGGCAGCTGGTGACGGATCATCTGAACCCCTATCCGGACCATCCCGAAATGACGGTCCATGACCCGGATCTCTTCCTGGACGAAGACGGACGGGTGTATCTCTACTGGGGATGCAGCGATGTGGATGACATCATGGGCATCGAACTGGATCCCGCCCGTGGTTTCCGTTCCATCGGCACTCCCGTGACGCTTATCATGCACCGGGAGGCCGAGTATGGCTGGGAACAGCCCGGAGACCGCAACGAAATTGCAAAACCCGGATACAACGAAGGCCCCAGCATCTTCAAATACGGAACAAAATACTTTCTCCAATATGCCGGACCCGGCACGGAATACGATTCCTACGGAGACGGCCTCTACACCGGCGACAGCCCGCTGGGGCCTTTTTCCCATGCCGATTATTCACCTGTCTGCATCAAGCCTGGCGGCTGGATGACAGGGGCCGGTCACGGCGATACGTTCCGCGATAAGAACGGCAATTGGTGGCACGTGGCCTCCACCGTCATCAGCCAGCGGATGGACTTTGAGCGCCGCATCGGCTTCTTCCCGATGGTGATGACACAGAAAGGCCATCTTTACGCCATGACGCAGTGGTCCGACCATCCCTATTCTTTACCGGATGGAAAATGGACCGGTTGGATGGACCTTTCCATCCACAAGAACGTGTCTGTTTCCAGCAAGTATGATGGCCACATGCCCGAAATGGCGGCCGACAATACCATCAAGACCTGGTGGAGCGCTGAGACCGGCGCGGCAGGGGAGTGGATTTCCATCGACCTTGGCAAAGTATGCCGGGTGAATGCCATCCAGACCAATTTTGCCGACCAGGATTTCGGTTTCTTCGAACGTCCGTCCACCAAGAAGCCCTACCGTTACGTGGTGGAGACTTCCAAGGACGGGAAAAGCTGGAAAATGGCTTTAGACAAATCTTCCAACCGAACCCTGAACCCTCACGAGCTGCTGGTCCTGGACCGTCCTGTGAAAGCCCGCTTTGTGCGTATTACCAACAAGGGCGAACTCAGCGGCAAGTTCTCGGTTTACGATGTGCGTGTCTTCGGCCAAGCGCCCGGAAACAAACCGGCAGTTGTGAGAGAACTCACGGTTGAACGGGAAGAAGACGCCCGCCGGATGCAATTCTCCTGGGCCGCATCCAAGGATGCCCAGGGCTACATTCTCCACTGGGGAACCGACCCGGAGGAGCTATATTCCACTTGCCAGACGGAGAAGCCGGAACTTGAACTGGGACTCTTCTCGGCAGGCCAGAAATACTATTTCAAGGTGGACGCCTTCAACGAAAGCGGCGTCACCTCCGGTAAGACAATCTTTCAAACAAACTAATACCCATCAAAATGAAAAAGAAAATGACATTTGCACTGTGCTTCGCCAACCGGAGCCTGATGCCCGGAGAACTGATTTACGCTGCGCGCGAAGACATGGTCAAGGCCGTGACCGATGCCGGCTACGACTACATCATCATGGACAAGGAACTCACCAACTATGGTGGCGTGGAGACCCGCGACGAGGGTATCCTCTATGCCAAATGGCTGGCTGAACACAGAGGGCAGTATGACGGCGTCATTTTCTCGATGCCGATCTTCGCAGACGAAAACGGCGCCATCCTGGCTCTCCAGGATGCCGGTGTTCCCATCCTGATGCAGGCCTATCCGGACGAAATCGGCAAAATGGGACCGACGCTCCGCCGCGATGCCTATTGCGGCAAGTTCTCTGTCACTGACGTATTCTGCCAGTACGGCGTGCCCTTCACGTGCCTGAAACCCCATGTGGTGCATCCTTCTTCGCCCAAATTCCAGGAGAATCTCCGTGACTTCGCCGCCATCTGCCGGGTGGTCAATGGGATGAAGCGTTTCAACCTGGGCTGCATCGGCGCCCGTACCACCGCTTTCAAGACAGTCCGTTTCGATGAAATCGCCCTCCAGAAATACGGCATTACCGTGGAGAGCTTCGACCTGAGCGAACTGTTCAAGAAGGTCGAGGCCATGACCAATGACGACCCCGTGGTGGTTGCCAAGGCCGAGCGCCTGAAAGAGTACACCAATTTCTCCAAAGTTCCTACCGAGCGTTTTTACACCCTTGCGAAGGTTGCCTGTGTCATTGACGAATACATCGATGTCTATCACCTGGACGCCATCGCCCTGCGCTGCTGGAACGAGATGGAGACTTATCTGCGCATCTGCCCTTGCGTCATCCTTTCCGAACTCAATGACCGCGGCATCGTCGCTTCCTGCGAAATTGACATGTGCTCCGCTGTTACGATGCGTGCTATGACCCTCGCATCCGAAGTCCCCGCCACCGTCCTGGACTGGAACAACAACTATGGCGACGATGAAGACAAAGTAATCCTCTTCCACTGCGGCCCTGTGGCGCAGAAGCTGATGACCTGCAAAGGCTCAGTCGGCTTCCACACCATGTTCGAGCGCGTTGACCCGGGTTCCGGCTGGGGCTGCAACGAAGGACGCATCCGTCCCATGCCCATTACGGTCTCCAACCTGCAGACAAAGGACGGCAAACTCGTCCTCTATGTGACGGAAGGCCGTATTACGGAAGATCCTATCGAGAACGGGTTCTTCGGCTGTGCCGGCGTGGGTGAGATTCCGGACCTCCAGAACAAGCTCATCAGACTGGCCAAACAGGGCTTCAAGCACCATACGGCCATTTGCGAAGGCCATTACAAGGATGTGCTCAAGGAGGCTTTCACGACCTACCTGCACTACGACTGGGTGGAAATCGACTAATCCCATATGGTCAGTTTAGGTATCGATATCGGCGGCACGGGGTGCAAGTGTGTGGCTTTCAATGAAGAAGGTGAGCAACTTGCACTCGCGTACCTCGAGTATCCGCTGGCTCCGGGGACGGTGGACCTGCCCCCGGAAGTGATGATGGAATCCGTGATGGATGTCATCCGCCGCTGTGTTGAGGGACTGGAAAGACCTTCAGACGTCCGGTGCATCACGGTGTCTTCCTTCGGAGAATCTTTCATTGCGGTCGGCGAAGACGGCCGGCCGGTCTGCGAGAGTATGCCCACCTATCTGGCAGACACTTCGAATCGTGAGTTCTTCTCTTTGGTCGATGCTTTTGGGAAGGAAAGGATGATGCGGATTTGCCGCCTGATGCCGGATGCCTACTATTCGCTGTCCAAGATTCTCCATACGCAGAAAACGGCGCCGGCTCCCGTCGGGAAGTATCTATTCGTCGCAAGCTACGTGTGTTTCCGCCTTTGCGGCGCCTGTGTCACGGATCCTTCGCTTGCCTGTCGGGGCCTTCTTTACGATGTGGAGAAGGGCTGCTGGTCTGAAGAAATCCTGGAGGCGGCTGGTATTATGCCGACACAGTTGCCGGAGATCGTCCCCACCGGTACCGTTGCGGGGGCGCTTCTTCCGGAAGTGGCGTCAAGGCTGAACCTTGGCGCGGACGTGCAAGTGTTGATCGGAGCGCATGACCAGATTGTCAATGCGCTCGGCTCCGGCATTGCCCGCCTGGGACAGGCTGTGGACAATTCCGGCACGGTGGAGTGTATCACCCCGCTGTTCGCCGCCCTGCCGGAAAACAAGCTTTTCCACGAGGAAAACTATTGCTGCTCTCCCTATCTTGACAAAGGGTATGTCACCTTTGCCTACAATATCTCGGCAGGTACTTCCGTCCGCTGGTTCCGGGATGCTTTCGGGATGGGATATGACGAGCTGAACCGTCTTTGCCCGGGCGAGCCGACGGATCTGATGGTCCTTCCTTTCCTTCAGGGGATGGGAGGAACGCCGGACATGGACCAAAGTGCAACGGGCACCATCCTGGGCCTCAACACATCCACCCGCCGACCGGACTTGTACCGGGCGCTGCTGGAGGGGATTACGTTCGAAATGCGCTATAATCAGGAGAAGATCGGCGGACATGGGATTCGGTTCGACAGCCTGTTTGCCTGTGGCGGAGGCGCCCGGTCCGATGCCTGGATGCAGATCAAGGCCGATATCCTGGGATGCCGGATGGTCCGTGTGGACACCAAGGAAACCGGGGCGCTAGGAAGCGCCATCCTGGGGATATCCGCCATGACGGGCGAGAGCCCTTTCTCCCTGGCGCAGAAATGCGTCCGTTACGGAGATGTATTCACACCGGATTCTCTACGGGCCCGGATCTACGATGAACGTTACGATTTGTATAAACAACTCCGGAACCTTCACAAAGGCATCCGGATTAAACGATAAAACCTATGCTCAATCCATACATCGGCCATGAGAGCCAGCTCTGCTCCGTCGAGGAGGTCCGCCTTCAAGGGGGCAGGGGAGACGGAATGCGTCTTCTGCAGGTCAGAAATGCTGCAGGACTGGAAGTTACCATTTCTGCCGATCGTGCTGCGGATATTTCC
>JAFZKT010000023.1 GCA_017553545.1 Bacteroidales bacterium
CCCTCACCGGCTGGCCGATAGAAGCCAAACCTGTCGAATGATGAAGCGTCTCCTTCCTCTCCTGCTGCTGGCGGGGGCATGTACGCCTCAGCCACGTAACCTCGCCCTATACTATAAACAGCCTGCAACTTACTTCGAGGAAGCTCTCCCTTTAGGCAACGGGCGGTTAGGCGCCATGGTGTACGGCGATCCTGTCCACGCGCGGATCTCGCTCAACGACATCACGTTGTGGACCGGTGAACCGGACAAGGGAACGGAGCATCCGGACATGGAGAGCCTGGGCCTGGGCGGTGACGGCGCGGAGGTTCTGAAGGCCATCCGCGAAGCGCTGGACCGGGAAGATTATGCCGCTGCCGAACAGCTCCAGCGGGGGCTGCAGGGGCATTTCAGCGAGAGTTACATGCCGCTCGGCACCCTTCGGATCGACTACGACTCCTGTGCCGTAAATACGTATGCGCGGGTACTGGACCTTACCCGGGCGGTCGCTGAAGTAAACTATCATCGGGATATATACCCTGAATCCGCTCACAGGGCCGGCGCCCTGTTCCGGAGCCAGGTTTTCGCCTCGGCCCCGGATTCAGTCATTGTCGTGCACATCCAGTCCGAAGAACCGCTCAACGCCCGCGTGAGCCTGGAGATACCCCTTCCGCATGAGATCCAGGCTTCGGAAAGGGAAGGTCTGACGGCCGACGGCTATGCCGCCTGGCACACGTATCCCAACTATTTCCGCTACAGGCAGGTCAGTGACGAGAAATACTGGTATGACCCGGAGCGGGGCATCCATTTCCGCACACGGGTCTATGCCGATGTCTCCGGCGGGACCGTCTCCGCCGTCGACGGCACCCTGCAGCTGAACGGTTTCCGCGAGGCCACGCTGTATGTGGTCAACGCCACCAGTTTCAACGGGTTCGACAAGGATCCGGTGAAGGAAGGCAAACCATACAAGGCTCTGGCCGATGCGAACATCGCAAGAGTCCGCAAACTCGGTTTCACCCGCCTCCTGGCCCGGCATGAGGCTGATTACAAGCGCCTTTTCAACCGCGTTTCCCTGAACCTGGGCAGGACGCAGGACTCCGTCTTCGTCTATCCTACGGATGTGCAGCTCAAGCGTTATACGGATCTCGGCGAGGCGAATCCGGAACTGGAATCCCTTTACTTCCAGTATGGGCGGTATCTGCTGATTTCTTCCTCCCGGACGGACGGCGTTCCGGCGAACCTGCAAGGATTGTGGAACGAAAGCATGGACCCGCCGTGGAGCTGCAACTACACCATCAACATCAACCTGGAGGAGAACTACTGGCCTGCCGAGGCCGCCGGACTGGGCGAAATGCACAACGTTTTGCGCTCATTCATCCACAATTTGAGCAAGAATGGCGCGCCTGTCTCCCAGCGTCTGTACAGGACTTCACGCGGCTGGAATGCCGGTCACAACTCCGACATCTGGGCCATGGCCACGCCCGTGGGCCTCGGAACCGGAGACCCTTCCTGGGCGGACTGGACAATGGGCGGCGCCTGGCTGTCCACCCATCTGTGGGAGCATTGGCTTTATTCCCGCGACCGGGCGGCCCTGGCGGAGGATTATCCCGTCCTGAAGGGTGCGGCGGAGTTCTGCATGGACTGGCTCGTGGAGAAAGACGGCGAACTGGTCACTTCGCCCGGCACATCGCCGGAGAACCGCTATGTCACGGATGCCGGATTCCATGGTTCAACGTTGTACGGCGCCACGGCGGACCTGGCAATCGTCCGGGAGTGCGTCACCGACGCCGTGGCGGCCGCCCGTGAACTCGGCTTGGACGAAGACTTTGTCGCGGAGGCTTCCGATGTGCTTGACCGCCTGCATCCGTATCAGATCGGTGCGGCCGGCAATCTGCAGGAGTGGTATCATGACTGGCGGGACGAGGATCCGCAGCACCGTCACCAGTCGCATCTCATCGGTGCCTATCCGGGCCACCAGATTGTCAGTGGGCCTTTGGCTGATGCCGCATTGAAAACGCTGGAAATCAAAGGTTTTGAAACCACGGGCTGGAGCTGCGGTTGGCGCATCAACCTCTACGCCCGTCTGGGCGACGGCGACAACGCCTACAAGATGTACCGCCGCCTGCTCCGCTACGTGAGCCCCGACCGCTACGGCGGCGTGGACTACCGCGGTGGCGGCGGCACCTATCCGAACCTCTTCGACGCCCACTCTCCCTTCCAGATCGACGGTAACTTCGGCGGCTGCGCCGGCGTCATGGAGATGCTCCTTTACAGTGCTCCCGACGGCACCGTCAAGCCGCTCCCGGCCCTCCCTTCCGCCTGGCCATCCGGCTCCGTCCGCGGTCTCCGCACCCGCAACGGCACTACCGTGGACATCAAATGGAAAAACGGCAAAGTGGTCTCGTTTAAAGAATACTAGTTCTTAACGAACTGACGCATAGCTGCTTGGCTTCGCAGGGGCGCACCATTGCGGTGCACCCCTGCCATTTATTTATACATTTTATGTAAAGTTTATTTGGAAATTTGTAAAGTGTAGTTTACATTTGCAAAAAAGAAAACGACATGAACAAGACATCTTACCTCCTTCCTCACTCTTTTCAGCGCATCGGCTGGGCGCTGCTGATTTCCCTTCCCGTCCTGTTTGGACTCATGCTTTGGCTTTTCAACGGACTTAAGTTGATTCCGCAGAGTTACAGCCAGTTCGGGACCTTGGTGCTGTATATCGTGGCGGCTTTGTCCGCCTTGTTCGTCGGCCTGTCCGAGGAAAAGCAGGAAGACGAATTCATTCAGGCTCTACGCCTCCGCTCCATTGCGAATACTGCGTGGGTCTGCTTCATCCTGATCATCGTTTCGGCCATGGACGTGGACATATGCGAAGCGTTCAGAATACCCGGAAGGGAAAAGTTCTGGATTGCCTACACGAGATTGGACACCATTTTCGCCTTCTTCCTCTACATCGTCATCTTCCGTTTCCGTCTCTACAAATACCGCAAGGAGGCCGGCCATGAAGAATAACATCCGCGTGGAACGCGCCCGCCTGCGCATCTCGCAGCAGGAACTCGCCGACGCCATCGGCGTCACCCGCCAGACCATCTACGCCATCGAGAACGACAAGTTCATCCCCTCCACGGAGCTGGCGCTGAAGATGTCCGCCTATTTCGGCAAGACGGTCAACGAACTGTTTTCGCTGTAGGGATGAAGACGTTTTCCTACATCGTCTTTTCGTTGACCTTGCTGCTGGCTTTCTGCCTATGGCTTCCCAACAGCATCTCTTTCACAATCTTATGGTTGTCAACGACTTTTCTTGGAATCCCTTTGCTGATTGCCGATATCGTCGCGTTCGCATATCTGGTCCGACATTGGAAAGAAAAAGGATCGAAAGGGCTGCTCCTCTTGCTAGTGTCCATTCCGATGCTTGCCGTCATCGGCTTTGATGCTCCCTGGAAGTCCGTTTCGGACAAGACCATGTCCAAGCATTATCATCAGCACGAGAATGAACTTCGCGAATTGGTGCAATACGCTGAGAGCCTCTCCGATTCCGTCAGCCTTGCCTTTCCGACCGACACGATTCATTCCGGCGTGTCCAATAAACAGTACGACAATGTCATGAAACTGCTCAAGAAAACACGTTGTGAGAGAATCAAGACCTTTTGTTGGGATGGCAATACCCTTGTCTTCTTTCGCTATTCCGGATTTGCCAGTAATGGTTACATGTTTCTCCCGGACGGTACCGTTAAAATACACCGATGGGATCCGCTCGGTTCGGACATCAGCGGCCTTTATGATATCGAACAAAGGATCGGCACTGGTCATTCTCTA
>JAFZKT010000001.1 GCA_017553545.1 Bacteroidales bacterium
AGGGATTCGAACCCCCGGTACGCTCACACGTACACCTGTTTTCGAGGCAGGCTCCTTCAACCACTCGGACAACTCACCGGTTGGGGGATGCAAAGATACTATTTTTTCCGGGAACCGCAAAATCAGAGTAACTCCACCCCGATTCCGGGCCGTGAAGGCAGGACCAGCCGGCCATCGGCCACGGTGACACCGCGAAAACGGTCGTTCGAGATGAGGAGGTTCCCGTCCAGATCCGCAAAATCCACGTAAGGGGAGAGCTGGGCGGCGGCCGATACCGCGCAGGAGGTCTCCGTCATGCAGCCCACCATCACCTTCATGCCCAGGGCGCGGGCCAGCTGGGCCATCTTCCAGCCTTCGCGCATGCCGGTGCACTTCATCAGCTTGATGTTGATGCCGGAATAAACGCCCTTCATCGCGGGGACATCGGCGAGGCGCTGGATGGCTTCGTCGGCGAAGATGGGGAGGGGACTGCGCTCGGTGAGCCAGGCGTTGTCATCCATGCGGGAGACGGCCATGGGCTGCTCCACCATCACTACGCCCTGCTCCTTCAGCCAGAAAATCTCATCTAGAGCCTTGGAGCGGTCTTTCCATCCCTGATTGGCGTCCACGGCAAGGGGAACGTCCGTGACAGAGCGGATGGCTTCGATCATTGAAACATCGGAATCCAGCCCCACCTTAACCTTTAATATATTGAACCGTCCCACGGCTTCCAGCGTTTTTTCACGCACCACTTCGGGCGTGTCAATGCCGATGGTAAAGGTGGTGGAAGGCGTTTTCTCGGCCGACAGCCCCCAGATCTTGTACCAGGGTTGGCCGATGAGTTTGCCCACCAGGTCATGCAGCGCGATGTCTACTGCGGCTTTGGCGGCGGAATCCCCTTCGGAAAGGGAATCCACATAAGTTAGGATATCCTCCAGCTGGAACGGGTCCGTGAACTGCCCCAAATCCACTTTCTGCAGGAACGAACACACAGAATCCACCGTCTGCCCCAGATAGGGCGGCATGGACGCTTCTCCGTAGCCCGTCACGCCTTCGTAAGAAATCTCCACCTGCACGTCGGGCGTGGTGGTGCGGCTGTAGGAGGCCACCGTGAAGGTGTGCCTTAACTGCAGCTCATAGGGGAAGAAACTTAAATGCAGATGCCCGTCGCCTTTGGGCAGATGGATGTTGCTGCATCCCGGCGCCAGGGCCAGACCCGCAGCCGCCAGGGCGGTGGTTTTGAGGAAGTCGCGCCTATTCTGCATAGTGGGGATTCGTAAGCGTGGTGGTAATCTTGGGGTCTTTGTCTACATAAGGCAGGATGCGTCCGCCGAAAAGGTATCGGCCCGTATTGTAGGCGTCGAAGTCTTCCGCATCGGGGGAGAAGCTGCCGATTTTGACCATCCCCAGGGAATGGATAAAGCGGTTGTCACCCAGGTAGAAACCCACGTGGGAAACGGAGGGCTTCCCGTTATCCCGCCTGCCGAAGAACACCAGGTCTCCGGGTTGCAGGTCTCCGGGTTTGTCTATACGCTGTCCTACCTGGCTCATGGGCCCGCTGTCCCGGGGGATGATTATGTCATGCATGAAGAGAACCGTACGTACGAATCCGCTGCAGTCCATGCCTTTCGGAGACATGCCCGCCCAGATATAAGGGAAGCCCAGCATACTCTTGGCCGTTGCCAGAATGGCCTCCGGGCTTTGATCCAAATTCTTCCGCCAGTCATTTTCGGCCATCGCGTCATTTTTCAGCATATAGCCCTCCCGGCCGTCGGGGAACCCCACTTTCAGCCAGCAGCAACCGGCATTCAGCAATAACAGGCGGTCTCCTGCCACGGCATCGGAGATGACGTCACTCTTTTCGGAGTGCTCCTTGTAAACGACGGCAGTGAGGGCGGTGACGATGGCTTTGGGCGCCGCATTCCAGTCATGGTATGCATCGGCCGACAGCGGTTCCACCGCCTCATAGTGCACCCAGCCCTGATAACCGTCCGGCGTCTGGATTTTCAGCCAGGGTTGCGGAATGTTGTTCCCCCTCTCGAGGATATAAACGGGCGTTCCCAGCAGGGCCTGGGACACCATTTCTGCGCTGTACTTGTTTGTGTCGCGCAGATTGCATACGGAGATCCTTACCACTCCGTATTCCTGGGCTGTGACCGCCAGACAGCCAAGTGTCGCGGCCAGGACAAGGATAAGGCGTCTCATTGGCGGAAGGCCGCTTCAATCTCCTCAACAGTGGCGGGGAGGCGGTGATGGCCCAGGCGGCGGGCACCGTCCGGCGTAACCAGGATATCGTCTTCGATGCGGATGCCGCCGAAGTCATAGTACCCTTCGAGGGCCTGGTAATTGACGAAGCCGTACCCCAGGCCTTCCTTTTTGAACTTCTCGATGAGGGCCGGGATGAAGTAGATGCCGGGCTCATCCGTGATGACGTGGCCGGGAACCAGTTTGCGGGCCATCCGGAGGTTGCCCAGTCCCAGTTGTTTGGCGCGGGTCTGGTCCGGGTCATAGCCCACCAGGTCTTCACCGTATTCTTCCATGTCGTGCACGTCGATGCCCATATTGTGGCCCAGGCCGTGCGGCATGAACAGCCCGCCGATCCCCTTTGCCACCATCTCGTCCACATCTCCCTTCACCAGGCCCAGAGCTTGGAGCTCTTCGAGCATGAGGTGAACCGTATTCAAGTGAACCTGACGGTAGGTGATGCCCGGGCGGATCTGGCTGAAAGCCTGTTCGTGGCAATCCAGTACAATCTGGTAAATCTCACGCTGACGGGTGGTGAACTTGCCGGAAGAGGGATAGGTGCGGGTATGGTCCGACACGTAATGTTCAAGACTCTCCACCCCTGCATCTACCACCACCAGATTACCTTTTTCAATCTGTTTGTGACTGGCACTGTTGTGCAGGGTTTCCCCGTGCTGGGTGAGGATGGTCTCGAAGGACAGGCCCCAGGCATTCGACTTGGCGAAATATTCCATCAGGGCGGCAATCTCGTCTTCGTATGCGCCGGGACGCAGGTTGTTGAGGGCAATCTCGTGCATCCGGAAGCCAAGGTCGCCTGCTTTGTCCAGTTCCTCGATCTCACATTCCTGTTTGATGAGGCGGAGGCCGATGACCGCTTTTGTCATTTCCTCGGATGCGACGGCATCCTGCCCGGCGGCGGCCGCCAGGCGAAGCAGGTTGTGCTTGCGGAAGGTGGGCAGAAAGTGTACACGGCGACCGTTCCCGACAGCCCGCTGAACGTCTGCAAACCATTGGGACATGGGCGCTGAAGCGGACACGCCGGTCCAGGCGGCCATTTCCGCCACGGGCGTCTGCGGTCCCATCCAGACTATGTCGTCCAGGTCCACGTCATCGGCGTACATCTTTTCCTCTCCGCTGTCCAGGTCCATGATGGCGGCCCAGTCGGGGCGGTCTACCCCGAAGAAATACACCCAGGCGCTATCCTGGTGGAAACGGAACACGGAGCCGTGGGTGCCCTGGGAGGTTACGTCCGAATTCCCCAGAAACGCCATGATTCCGTGCTGTCCTGCGGCACGCATGGCCTCCAGTAAAGCGGCACGGCGCTGCTTATAAATGGAACTTTCAAACATTTCAGAAATACTTAAACGTTTACAAATGTAGCGAAAAAGCGGGACAAAAAAAAGGCGCGACCTCAGCGGCGCGCCTTCTGGATTTTAGAACACATCCGGTTCGTTGTTCTTGGGCTCCTCGTCGGAGAAGCGGGGCTTGCGGGGTCCGTCGTGACGGGGTCCGCGGTCGCCGTGACGGTCATTGTCATGACGAGGGCCGCGGCGGTCGCCGTCCTTGCGGGGACCGCGGTCACCGCCTTCGCGACGGGGACCACGTTCGCGCTTGGGCTCCACATAGCCTTCGGGCTTTTCGGTGAGGGCACGCATGGAAAGGCGCATCTTGCCGGTCTTGGCGTCAATCTCGAGGAGTTTCACGTCCACTTCGTCGCCCACCTTCAGCACGTCTTCCACTTTGTCG
>JAFZKT010000007.1 GCA_017553545.1 Bacteroidales bacterium
ATTGCCATCGGAAAGTACGCCAATACGCTCCGGGTCAAAGATGTCATCACCAATGAAGGAGATACGGAGTCTCCTCTGATGCTCCTCTACCACATGAACATGGGATATCCGCTCCTGTCGGAGGAATCTGTCGTTGAAATTGATTCCGTGAAAGTTGTTCCCCGCAACGAGCACGCGGCGGAAGATCTGGACACCTGGTCCAAGATGCTGCCTCCGACTCCCGGTTTCGAGGAGCAGTGCTATTATCATTCCTTTGAGGGAACGGGACGCGCGGCTATACGGAATCCCCGGATAGGCAAGGGGCTGGAAATCCGTTTCGACGCTTCGACGCTGGACCATTTCTGCGAGTGGAAGATGATGGGCGTGCACGATTATGTACTTGGCCTGGAACCGGGTAACTGCAGCGCAGACGGGCGCGACGTGATGCGCTCCCGGGGTGAATTGAAGTTTCTGAAACCCGGCGAATCCAAAGCGTATCAGGTGGAAGTGGATTTTAAAGAATGGTAACATATGCTGGTCCGAATGAAAGAACTGCTCGAGATGGCCGAGCATGATAAGAAAGCCATCGGAATGTTCAATACGACGGGCTTGGACAGCATCCAGGCCGTCATCGGAGCTGCAGAAGAGTTGGGCGAGCCGGTTATCATCGCCCACGCCCAGGTGCATAACGTGCTGAATGACATCGGTCTGGTTGGCCCGGCGATGATTGCGGCCGCAAAGAATGCCAAGGTACCGGTATGTGTCCATCTGGATCACGGCGAGACGCTTGAAATGGTTTATCGGGCCCTGGATTTGGGCTTTACGTCCATCATGATCGATGCATCGACGCTCCCTTATGCAGAGAATGTCAAGATAACTCAGGCGGTGGTGGAAAAGTGCCATTCCATGGGTGTTGACGTAGAGGCGGAACTGGGAAAACTGCCCACCCGTGAGGGCGGCTCTTCTGACGGTCCCTCCAAGCCGAGCGATTTCTACACGGATCCGGAGGAAGCCCGTGCGTTTGTACAAAGCACAGGAATCGACGCCCTGGCCGTAGCTTTCGGCACAGCTCACGGATTCTACAAGGAGAAACCCGTGCTGGATTTCGATGTAGTCCGGAAATGCCGGGAAACCACTGGCCTTCCCCTGGTTATGCATGGTGGATCGGGCGTCTCTCCCGAAGATTATGTCAAGGCCATCGAGGCGGGCGTACGCAAAATCAACTATTACTCCTATATGTCGAAGGCCGGCTACAATGCCGCCAAGGCATTGATGGAAACGGATACAACCTCTTTCTTTCATGATGCTGTCCATGCGGCCATGCTGGCCATGAAGGAAGATGCCAAACGAGCCATTAAGACCTTTTCAAGAAAATGAGAATACACCTGCCCCTGCTTTGTTGCATGCTTGCCGTATCGACAAACCTGATAGCCCAGACACCCCGACTGGGAGTCAACTCCATTGAAGAAGTGGTAGCAGCCATGACACTGGAGGAAAAAGTGAACATGGTGATGGGGAACATCCGCGAATATGCCGTTCCTCCCACTGCGGCTCCCGGCCTTCCGGTGCGGGAAACCCCTGACGTATCCAAACTGTTGAAGGATATGGCCGAAAGGCAAAACCAGCCGTTACAACTTATGACGGCCTTCAGCCAGGGGCGCGTGATGGGAGCCAGTGGCGACGGTTATGCTGTGGAACGCCTTGGGATTACCCCTTTAGTCTATGCCGATGGCCCTTCGGGCGTGCGCATCAATCCGCTCCGGCCCAATCAGCCGGGAATGGAATTCTACTGCACGGCATTCCCCACCAGCACTCTTTCCGCCAGTTGGGATACTGAGCTCGTAGAGCATATGGCGACGGCCCTTGGTGAAGAAGTAAAGGAATACGGCGTGGACGTGCTGCTGGCACCGGCCATCAATATCATCCGCAACCCGCTGGGAGGCCGAAGCTTCGAGTATTTCTCAGAGGATCCGTATCTGGCAGGGAGAATCGCAACGGCTTATGTGAATGGTGTCCAGAGCAATGGTGTGGGCGTTTCTGTGAAGCATTTTGCCATCAACAACCAGGAGACCTACCGCAATGGCATCAACGTTTTCGTCAGCGAGCGCGCCGCCAGGGAAATCTATCTGAAGGCCTTTGAGATGGTGGTCCGCGAGGCGCAGCCCTGGACGCTCATGAGCTCCTATAATCGAATCAACGGTGTTTTCGCTTCCGAAAGCGACTGGCTCCTGAACAAAGTCCTCCGGGACGATTGGGGCTTCCAGGGCATTGTGATGACCGACTGGTGGGCCGAGGAAGACGGCGCACGACAGGTTTCGGCCGGAAACGACCTCCTGATGCCGGGGACACAGCACCAGTATGATGAGCTGATGTCTGCCATACGGAGCGGCCGTATGGATGAGCGCCTTCTTGACAAGGCGGTTGCCAACATTCTCAGGATTACGATGATGAGTCCCACCTTCAAGGGTTACAAGTACTCCAATAAGCCTGATCTTGCGGCCCATGCGAAGGTGGCCCGTGAAACCGCTCCGGAAGGAATGGTCCTGCTGGAGAACAACGGTGCTCTGCCTTTTGGCAAGATGGTGAAAAAGGTCGCTCTCTTCGGCGTAGGCTCCTATGACACAAATGTGGGTGGCAGCGGAAGCGGCGATGTAAATAAGAAATATAAAGTGTCTTTGGATGAGGGACTTGCAAATGCGGGTTATATGCTTCTTCCGGAACTTGGCACTTATTACAAAGATTACATCGCTGCCGAAACAGAAATCTTGAAGCAAGGCAAGGACTACGGCTGGTCCAAGCCCATCGTGCAGGATAAAGCACTGGATCCTTCCATGGTGGCGGGTGCCGCCAAGAAGGCCGATATAGCTGTCCTTACCATCGGCCGCATGGCCGGCGAAGGCGGAGACCGCCAGCTGGAAAAGGGCGACTGGTACCTCACGGATGCCGAGTTGAACAACATCAAACTGGTTTGCTCCGAGTTCCAGTCCCGCGGGAAGAAGGTGGTAGTACTCCTGAACATGGGCAATATCATCGACATGGCTCTCTGGAACAAGCTCCCGGACGCTATCCTGCATACCTGGTTGCCCGGCCAGGAAGCCGGAAACGCCATGGCCGATGTCCTTTCCGGCAAGGTGAATCCTTCCGGCAAGCTGCCTTTCACCGTGGCGGCAAAATATGAGGATTATCCTTCTGCCGCCAACTTCCCTTATTCCAACGGGAATGTGGCCGAGGTCTGCTACGATGAGGATATCTTCGTGGGTTACAGGCATTTTGATACGTTTGGCGTAGAACCGCTTTATCCCTTCGGCTATGGACTGAGCTACACCACGTTTGATTATTCGGACTTGACGGTCCGCCCTTCCGCTAACGGATTCGATGTGACGGTTACCGTGAAAAATAGCGGCAAGGTGGCAGGCAAGGAGAGCGTTCAGATCTATGTGTCGGCGCCTGCAAATCCCCACATGCCCAAGCCGGAGAAAGAGCTCAAGGCCTTCGGCAAGACGGGACTCCTGAAACCCGGCGGAAGCGTAACACTCCATATGCACGTCACACGTGAGCAACTTGCCTCCTGGAACACCCTGGACGGCGGCTGGATAGTGGACAGTGGCGCTTACACGTTTATGGCTGGTGCTTCTTCGAGCAACATCCTCTTGAAAGAGACCGTTCAATTATGAAGATGAAAAGGTTAGGTTGGTTATTGGTTGTGACGTCTGCCTGTCTCCTCGGGGCATGTTCCCGGGGAGAACAGGTGAGCGTCAAAGAGTTGGCGGCCCAATTTGCCGATCCGCCCCGCGAATCCAGGCCGATGGTCTGGTGGCACTGGATGAACGGCAATATCACCAAGGACGGTATCCGGAAGGATTTGGAATGGATGGACCGTGCTGGGATCCGCGGCTTCCATCATTTCGATGCCGCCTTGCAGACGCCGCAGATCGTAGATAACCGCCTAATCTATATGACACCGGAGTGGAAGGACGCTTTCCGCTATGCGCTGGAAGTGGCCGACTCCCTGGATATGGAAGTGGGCATTGCCTCCTCCCCGGGGTGGAGCCATTCCGGCGGCCCCTGGGTGAAGCCGGAAGAGGCTATGAAAAAACTGGTATGGCGCGAGATGCCTCTCCCGGGCGGTACCAGGTTTGAGGGAGCATTGCCGGAACCATTTACGGTTCCTTGCGCTTTCCAGAATGCGCAAGCGATTGAATATCTGGAAGTAGGGCCTTCGGAGGCTCATCTTTACGAAGACATCGCCGTTTTGGCGCTCCGGCTTCCGGACAAAGACCAGCCATTGATTCCATCGAAAGTAAGGGTAAGCGGCGGAAACTTCTCCTGGCCGGTTCTCAGCGATGGAGATCTCTCCACGGGAGACAAACTGCTGGAGAAAGGTGGCGCCTGCTGGATTGAATACGTATTTGACAAGCCGGTTACCGTCCGTTCCCTGGTGGTAGCCGACCAAGGTGGGCACGGTCCTGTGACCTTTAGTGCCAATGGTACTGTCGTGACGCAATTCACGATGTCGTCCACATCGCAGCAAACACTTTCCTTCGAAGCAGTCACAGCGAAAGTATTCCGTCTTGACTATCAGCTCATTCCCCGCAGCATGCTGCTGCAGCTCCTGGGACTCAATCCGGCTGAGGGAGGCGTCGGCCTTACGGAATTCCGCCTGTCGGAAGTTTCCCGCGTAAATCGGGCAGAGGCAAAAGCCGCCTTTACCAACTTGGAAAGACTGTACGATGAGCCCACCATGGCCGATGGGATTCCTTATTCTTCAGAGGTCGTGGACCTCACCAATCATTACCGTGACGGAATCCTGTCCTGGGACGTGCCAGAAGGCAATTGGAAGGTCTTTCGGTTTGGCTGGTCCCTTACCGGGAAAATGAATGCTCCAGCACCCGCTGAAGCAACTGGACTGGAAGTGGACAAACTGGACATAGAGGCCTGGGAACGATATTTCCGAAAGTATCTGGATATGTACAGAGACGCCGCCGGTGGCTCCCTGGACAAGATTGATTATATGCTCAACGACAGTTGGGAGGCTGGTTGCGCAAACTGGACGCCGTCGCTGCCGGAAGAATTCAAGGCACGCCGTGGATATGACCTTCTTCCCTGGATGCCAGCTCTTACCGGGCATATCGTAGGTTCTGCCGAAGAGACGGAGAAGTTCCTTCTGGATTGGAGGGAGACGCTGGAGGAGATGCTGGCCGAAAACTTCGATCGGCTTACCGACCTGCTTCATTCCTGCGGTCTGAAAGGCCGATACAGTGAGTCTCACGAAGGTGGAAGGGCCCTCACGGCCGATGGAATGGACATTAAGCGCCGGGCAGATGTGCCCATGTGCGCTATCTGGACGCCAGGAGCCATGATGGGATCACCCATCGTGACAGCCCTTGCCGATATGCGGGAATCGGCATCCGTGTCCCATATTTACGGCCAGAAGTACGTGGCTGCGGAATCTATGACAGCCGTGGGGCTGTATGGGCAGGCTTATTCCTATTATCCCGGTAATTTGAAACCGGTTGTGGACCTTGAATTTGCATCCGGTGTAAACCGCATCATCGTCCATGAAAGCGCCCATCAGCCGCTGGACGATTACTGTCCGGGAGTGAGCCTCAGCATAACCGGACAGTGGTTCAACCGCCACGAGACCTGGGCCGAACAGGCTAAGCCCTGGACGGACTATCTTGCC
>JAFZKT010000024.1 GCA_017553545.1 Bacteroidales bacterium
CGGAAGTGGTGATGTAAATAAGAAATATAAAGTGTCTTTGGATGAAGGACTTGCAAATGCAGGGTATCAACTTCTTCCGGAACTTGGCACTTATTACAAAGATTACATCGCTGCCGAAACGGAAATCCTGAAGCAGGGCAAGAATTATGGCTGGTCCAAGCCCATCGTGCAGGATAAAGCACTGGATCCTTCCATGGTGGCGAGTGCCGCCAAGAAGGCCGATATAGCTGTCCTTACCATCGGCCGCATGGCCGGCGAAGGCGGAGACCGCCAGCTGGAAAAGGGCGACTGGTACCTCACGGATGCCGAGTTGAACAACATCAAACTGGTCTGCTCCGAATTCCAGTCACACGGGAAGAAGGTGGTAGTTCTCCTGAACATGGGCAATATCATCGACATGGCTCTCTGGAACAAGCTTCCGGACGCCATCCTGCATACCTGGCTGCCCGGCCAGGAAGCCGGAAACGCCATGGCCGATGTCCTTTCCGGCAAGGTGAATCCTTCCGGCAAACTGCCTTTCACCGTGGCGGCGAAGTATGAGGATTATCCTTCGGCCGCCAACTTCCCTTATTCCAACGGGAATGTGGCCGAGGTCTGCTATGACGAGGATATCTTCGTGGGTTACAGGCACTTTGATACGTTTGGCGTGGAGCCGCTCTATCCCTTCGGCTATGGCCTCAGCTATACTTCCTTCGGCTATTCCTCTCTTGCGATCACTCCGGCTGGTGACGGATTTGATGTCTCGGTGACCGTGAAGAATACCGGCAAGGTGGCAGGTAAACAAAGCGTTCAGATTTATGTCTCCGCTCCTTCTAACCCCCATATGCCCAAGCCGGCAAAGGAGCTCAAGGCCTTCGGTAAGACTGGACTCCTTAATCCAGGCGCCAGCGAGACACTCCGTATGCACATTTCCCGCGGACAGCTTGCATCTTGGAACACCCTTGACGGCGGCTGGATAGTAGACAGCGGATCTTACACATTCATGGCTGGTGCTTCTTCTCGCAACATCCTTTTGAAAGAGACCGTTCAATTATGAAGATGAAAAGGTTAGGTTGGTTATTGGTTGTGACGTCTGCCTGTCTCCTCGGGGCATGTTCCCGGGGAGAACAGGTGAGCGTCAAAGAGTTGGCGGCCCATTTTGCCGATCCGCCCCGCGAATCCAGGCCGATGGTCTGGTGGCACTGGATGAACGGCAACATTACCAAGGACGGTATCCGTAAAGACTTGGAATGGATGGACCGTGCCGGTATCCGTGGCTTCCATCATTTCGATGCCGCCTTGCAGACGCCGCAGGTCGTAGATAACCGCCTGATCTATATGACACCGGAGTGGAAGGACGCTTTCCGCTATGCGCTGGAAGTGGCCGACTCCCTGGATATGGAAGTGGGCATTGCCTCCTCCCCGGGTTGGAGCCATTCCGGCGGGCCGTGGGTAAAGCCGGAAGAGGCAATGAAAAAACTGGTATGGCGCGAGATGCCTCTCCCGGGCGATACCCGGTTTGAGGGAGCATTGCCGGAACCATTTACGGTTCCCTGCGCTTTCCAGAATGCGCAAGCGATTGAATATCTGGAAGTAGGGCCTTCGGAGGCTCATCTTTACGAAGACATTGCCGTTTTGGCGCTCCGGCTTCCGGAAGAAGACCGGCCATTGGTTCCTTCAAAGATAAGGGTAAGTGGTGGAAGTTTCTCCTGGCCGATTCTCAGCGATGGAGACCTCTACACGGGAGACAAACTGCTGGAGAAAGGTGGCACTTGCTGGATTGAATACGTGTTTGACAAGCCGGTTACCGTCCGCTCCTTGGTGGTGGCCGACCAAGGTGGGCACGGTCCTGTGACCTTCAGCGCCGATGGTACGGTCGTAACGCAATTCACGATGTCATCCACATCGCAGCAGACACTTTCCTTCGAAGCACTTACAGCGAAAGAATTTCGTCTTGACTATCAGCTCATTCCTCGCAGCATGCTGCTGCAACTCCTGGGACTCAATCCGGCCGAGGGAGGCGTCGGCCTTACGGAATTCCGTCTGTTGGAAGTTTCCCGAGTAAACCGGGCCGAGGCGAAAGCCGCCTTTACCAACTTGGAAAAACTATACGATGAACCCACTTTGGCCGATGAGATTCCTTATTCTTCAGAGGTCGTGGACCTTTCCAATCATTACCGTGACGGAATCCTGTCCTGGGACGTGCCAGAAGGCAATTGGAAGGTCTTCCGGTTTGGCTGGTCCCTTACCGGGAAAATGAATGCTCCGGCACCCGCTGAGGCGACTGGACTGGAAGTGGACAAACTGGATCCGATAGCATGGGAGCGCTATTTCCGGCAGTATCTGGATATGTACAAGGATGCCGCCGGAGGCTCCCTGGACAAGATTGACTATATGCTCAACGACAGTTGGGAAGCCGGCTGCGCCAACTGGACGCCGTCGCTGCCGGCTGAATTCAAGGCACGCCGGGGATACGACCTTCTTCCTTGGATGCCTGCCCTTACCGGGCATATCGTGGGGTCTGCCGAAGAGACGGAAAAGTTCCTTCTGGATTGGAGGGAGACGCTGGAAGAGATTTTGGCCGAGAACTTCGATCGGCTTACCGACCTGCTTCATTCCTGCGGTCTGAAAGGCCGCTACAGCGAGTCCCACGAAGGTGGAAGGGCCCTCACGGCCGATGGAATGGACATCAAACGCCGGGCCGATATCCCCATGTGTGCCATCTGGACGCCGGGAGCCATGATGGGATCGCCCATCGTAACGGCTCTCGCCGATATGCGTGAATCGGCATCCGTGTCCCATATTTATGGCCAGAAGTATGTGGCCGCGGAATCGATGACAGCTGTGGGGTTGTATGGTCAGGCTTATTCCTATTATCCCGGTAATTTGAAACCGGTTGTGGACCTTGAATTTGCATCCGGTGTGAACCGCATCATCGTCCATGAAAGCGCCCATCAGCCGCTGGACGATTACTGTCCGGGAGTGAGCCTCAGCATAACCGGACAGTGGTTCAACCGCCACGAGACCTGGGCCGAACAGGCTAAGCCCTGGACGGACTATCTTGCC
>JAFZKT010000025.1 GCA_017553545.1 Bacteroidales bacterium
GGCGAACAGCTGGTCGAACCAGAGGTCGCAGGAGGCATTCTGGACGGTTGCACCATAGCCATGGCCACACTTGGAATAATAGTGGAGCTCCACCGGGACTTTGGCGGCACGCCAGGCCTTGAGCACGCGGAAGGTTTCCTGTGGCTGGAAAATATCATTCACCGGAGAACACATGAACAGAGGTGCCGCATCGGCGGGTACTTCAAAACCCTCGGCCACGCCAGTGTAGATGGCACCCACGAAGTTCGGGCGGGTGAGCTCGCTATGATGCAGCGCCTGGTTCATGGCCGTCATGGAGCCTGCCGAAAAGCCCATGATGCCTATCTTATCGGGGTCGATTTCCCATTTGGCAGCCCCCAGGCGGACAAGGGCCATGGCTCTGTCGGCATCGGCATAAGCCCATTGGGTATTGATGTCCTTGGCATTGTCAATAGGAGCTGCCACTTCGGCTTCCTCGGGGGCCACGCCCTGCTCTTCGGCCAGTTTGTCCCTTTCGGGAAAGAGGAACCGGGTGAAGTATTCAATCATCATCTCCACAGCATTTTCATACTTACTGCCGTCTTCTTTGAAGAAAGGATTGGTGCGGTACTTAAGGACGAAGGCGGTGATGCCCTGCTCGTTCAGGCGCTTGGCCACCTTCGTTCCCTCATTGGCATAAGAGAGCATGTAGAAGCCGCCGCCGGGGCACACAATCATCGCCGATCCGTTGGCGTTTTCGGGAACGAAAACCTCCAATTCGGGAGTGGTTACATTGATGTAGGTACGGTCTTCGCCCTCGCCGAAAACCTGCTCCTCGTGTGACCAGGATTCGGTACCGGGAGCGGCGCCCTCGTATAGACGGAGGATTTCACGTTCGGGATTACTGCGGTAATCGTTGTCCAGCAGATCCAGGCCATAGGTGTGGATATCGCCATTCACGGCCTCTCCCAGCCACTTGGCGAAGCTGCCGTGGCCGCGGAAATCCGTGAAGAAATTGCCGGATAGTTCAATGCAATGGTGTGTAAGGGTGGCCGCCTGACCGGCGGCGGGAACGCCGTCCCAGATAAAGAGTCCACCGCCTGGGATATTCTTCTGGAATCCGGCGCAGAACTGCTTGAGGTTTCTTTGGAACAGATCACCATCATCGGCCGTAGTGGTGGTGTTGTCACCGGTATCCAAGTAGCGCTGATAATTGGAAAGGGCATAATCGCGCACAGAGCAGCCGAAAAGGATTTTCACTCCGGGGCGCTTCTTGTGAAGGGCCGTCAGGGCGTCCAGGACGATATCATTGGTCTTCCCCTGGTTTTTCCAAATGCGCTTGGGCGCTTTCCAGACGTTCTTTGCTACGTTCTTCCAATCTTTATAGAGGAGAAGGGCGGCATCCACGAAGCAGGTGACATTCTTTGTTTTCGGGAAAAAGTCGATGACGGCGTCGGAGTTCAGGGCAGTTGCAAAACCGCCGGCGCTGAAGCCGGTAACCACCAGCGCATCCGGATCACCCAGATAAGGGCGTACCATCGTAAGTATCTCATTCCAGTTGGTATAGCCCCTATGATGAACGACGTGCTGTTTCCCGTCAAGTCCGGTATAAGGGAAATCACCGGTTCCGGCATGGAAATCACCGGTGGCATAGGGGATGACCACATAAGTCCAGTCCTTGAAAGGATTATCCTCAATGGGAGCCCCGAAAGTCATGGCGGCTAGTACTTGCACCACGCCGGCCGTCCTTACATCCATGGTGTCAGAATAGAATCCGTGCTGCGGATCCACCAGATTGCCACGGGCAGCCGTATATTCATTGATGCTCACTCCCCCACCGTAGAACTGTATGAAAACCTTGTTTTCGGTTCCCCTGCGGATAAGGCCTGTCGCCTGTCCGCCGGCAGCCGCCGTTGCCTGGGGCGGAGTCACGGTGTACCACTGCCCCACCTCGGGCATTCCGGAATGTTCGGGAACCTTAAAGTCATCGGGGTTCAATTGGGCCGATGCGATTCCATGCGCCAGCATGGCTCCGGCCAAAATAGTAATGATGGATTTAGTATTCATATTGATTGTTATCAGTTTCGTGTTTTTGTCAGTGGCAAAGGTATTATTATCGCGTACGGGCGACTCGTCAATCCGTTCCTTTCTCTCTCCATTTTGTTCAAATCGCCGGAAATGGTTAACTTTACAAGCCAAACCACGTATATGCGAACACACATCAATATCATATTATCCGTTTGTCTTCTAGCTGTTTCCTGCATAGGTAGGCCGGATGTAAACCCGAGCAAGGTGATTGTTTCGGAGAGGCTGTCCAACCAGCACGTTACGGCCATCGCCGAGGATGATCTCGGGTTCATCTGGGTGGGTACGGAACGCGGACTTAACCGCTATGATTCCAGGCAATACCATCAGTATTATCATGATAATGCCGATTCTCTGAGCCTTCCCTCCAACGTTATTTCCGCGCTTTATAAAGACAGTTCCGGAAGGCTGTGGGTCGGGACTGAATCAGGGCCTGGTATCTATAATTCGGAGACAGATGCCTTTGTACGGGTTCCGGTTGAGTCCGGAATCCGGGTAACTTCGCAAATATGGGAGAATGCCGATGGAGATATCTTCTTCAATATGGTGGAGCAGCTTTGCCGATTTGATCCTGCAACGGGAACGGCCAGAACGGTCATTGAGCGCTTCGATCCTGCCCAGGCTTTTGTAAACACCTGCCACCCGGAAGCAAACGGTAACTTCTGGAGCGTTTCCAACGGCCATCTCCGCCATTATAACGGCAAAACGCTTGAACTGATGCAAGACGTTGCTACCGGGGAGAATTACACCTATTCCAAACGGATGCACGACGGTGTTCTGGCACTCGTTTCCTCGCAGGGACTCCGCTATTTTGATACAGGAAGCGAGCAGTTTATCCAGATCCCTACCCCGATTGAATCCCATCCTTCTTTCAAGGGGGCGCATATCCTGCTTATTTATGAGATTCAGGATCTGGCTCCGCTGTTTTTCACGGATAAGGGATTATTCCTCTATGGCGAGGAAAACGGAAAGCAAGCCCTGCTCTATGAGCCCAATCCTGCCGCCTTCCTGAATGTTCCCGCGTCAGAGATTACCTGCACCTTCCGCGATAGCCGCTTCGGGTTGTGGGCGGGGACCAGGGATAAAGGTCTGCTGGACATCCAAGGATATGGAAACAATCCCTTCAGCGCCAAATGGCGGTTGTCCCGTCAATTGGAAGGGGAATCCATCGTTTCACTCTCATCCGATGCGGAAGGAAACCTTTGGAGCGTGAGTTCTTCTGGAAAGTTCTACTTGAGTAATCCCGTGAAAGACGTTCATTTACGCCTGGAAACAGTGGGGATTCCACAACGGGATTCCCGAGATTCCCAAAATGCAAAATTGCATATAGATGGCGGGGGAAGAATCTGGCTCATTCAGAACGAAAGACTGCTTGAGTTAAAAAGGAAAGATGACTGCCTGGGTATTCTCAACCGGTTCCCTGAAATAGTGCATCAGGTGAATTGCATCGCAGAAGACAGCCTGGGGTGCATTTGGCTGGGATGCAGCAATGCCAACTGTCTGTATCTGCTGGAGAAAGGCAAGCAAGCTTTTGTTCCGGTCCTTTTGGAAACGCTGCCCACTCTCAGTTTCATCACTTCCATCCTACCGATGGAGGACGGCCGTCTGTTGATAGGCCTTGCTTTTCACGCACCGCTTCTGCTGGATCCTGCCTCACATAGGACAGAAGACATCCCGCTCTGGAGTGATAAGAAGTCCCCCGATGTCGTGATGGACATGGCCGAAGACCAGAGCGGGAAAGTATGGATAGGTACGCGCCACGATGGACTGTTCCGCTTCGATCCCATCGAAAACAAATGCTCGGAGATGCCCGGTCTTTCTTGCCGGGAAGTCGTTGCCGTGGCTGCCGATTCCGAAGGAAACATCTGGGCTTCCACGTTGGACGGTCTGAACCGTTGGAACAAAAACAATGGCATTATTCACAGCTTCGGCCTTTCGGACGGAATTGGCGGAAGCCAGTTCAACCTTCAGGCCAAGGCCAGGCTTTCCGATGGCTCATTGGTTTTTGGCGGCATTCACGGGGTAACCGCCTTTAATCTGGAAAGCAGGGAGGAATCAGGCCTTTCAAGGCTGGTCTTCGAGGATTTGCTGGTTAATGGTCAGGCGGTTGCGCCTGGGAGGTATATGGAGAAAGCTCTTCCCTACGGACCGGCGGTGATTTTGGATTGGAGGGACGATTACGTAACTATCTCTTATTCTGCCCTGGATTTTGGCGGAAAGCCTGTTTCCAATTACCAATACCGCCTGTCCGGATTCCAAAAGGAATGGGTGGATAACGGAACACGAGGCGAAGTTTCTTTCTCCAATTTGAAACCGGGACATTACACATTGGAAGTACGCACTATCCCTTCTTCTGAAGGTGAGGACGTCTCCTATGCCGCCCTTCCCATCCGCATGGCTCCCGCCCCTTGGAATTCCTGGTGGGCTTGGACGTTGTATGTATTGGCTGTCCTCGGTTTACTCAATTCCTTCTATGCCTATCGCGTACGCATTATCCGGGAGCGCGAAGCTGCCAAGCGCGCCCAGTTGGAAAAAGAACAGGAGAAAAAGCTCAATGAAGTGAACATGAGCTTCTTCAACAACATCTCGCACGAATTCCGAACCCCGCTCACCCTCATATCCGGCCCCGTAATCCAGATGGAAAAAGGCACGGCAACGCCCCAGATGTTCTCTACTGTGAAATGGAACGTGGCCCGGATGATGCGTCTGGTCAATCAGCTCATGGACTTTGGCAAGCTGGAGCAGGATGCCCTCAAGTTGCAGGTATCGGAACAGGATGTCATCAGCCTTCTGAAACAGACTATCGGAGCCTTTGCCTTCAACATGCAGGAGAAGGGAATCCATCTGAATATCACCGGTCTGGAAGGCGAATTCCATTGTCCCGTGGATGCCGACAAATTGGACAAGATTGTCTCCAATCTCCTGTCCAATGCCATGAAGTACACGCCCGCCGGTGGCCACGTGAATATCGGTTTCGACGTGCTGGGTGTTCCAGGGGAAAAGATGATGCTGGTCACCGTTGCCGACGATGGACCAAAGATTCCGGAGGAGTCCCTCAAGCGTATTTTCGAACGCTACTACCAGGTGGAGAACCATCACAACTATGGCACGGGCATCGGCTTGTATTTTGCCAAACGCCTTGCAGGTCTGCACCATGGCGATCTTGTCTGTCGCAATCTCGAGAGCGACGGACTGGTGTTCACGCTTACTCTCCCCGCTGAAGACATTTACGAGGTGGCGGAAAAAGCAGATATACAACCTCAGAAACTCCCCATATTCGCTCTTTCCGAGACGGATGCACCGATTGAGGATTCTCAGGAGCACGACAAAACTGTATTCGTAGTGGATGACGATCCCGGGATCGTGAATTACCTGAAGATGCTGCTCTCGCCCCTGTACAACGTCAAATCGGCCTTGAACGCCACGGCAGCACTGGAGATGGTGCGTTCCGACATGCCGGACCTGATTGTAAGCGATGTGGCCATGCCCGGGATGGACGGGTATCAGTTCTGCAAAACCATCAAGGACGATTCCTCCCTCTGCCATATCCCCGTCATTCTGGTTACGGCAAAAACAACGGTAGCTCAACAGGTTGAAGGTCTCCAGCAAGGCGCCGACGCCTATGTAACCAAGCCCTTCGATCCGGCGTATCTGACGGCTCTTATCGACAGCCAGCTCAAAAACAGGGAAAGGCTGCACAGCATCTTTGGAAAGGCGACAACCATTGAAGAAGTGGAAGAAGAGGCTCCCGCCTTGAATCCGCAGGATGCCGCCTTCATGAAGAAGTTCTATGAGCTGATGGAAGCGGAACTGTCCAACGACGACATCAATGTGGACCAGTTCGCCGACCGCCTTTTTGTCTCCCGAAGTAAGTTCTACTATAAAGTGAAGGCGCTGACGGGTGGCAGCCCCAACGCCTTCTTCAAAACTTATAAGCTAAACAGAGCCAAAGAGCTTCTGGACAGCGGTCAGTACCTTGTTTCCGAGGTCTCCGACATGACCGGCTTCAGCACTCCCTCCGTTTTCGGCCGAAACTTCAAGGCCCGGTTCGGTATGACTCCGTCCGAATACCTGGAGAAAAAGTAGCTACTTTTCGTCAATTCTTACGGCAAAGACCTCACCGTTACGCACACAGCGGTCCAGGAAAGCTTCGCGGATGCGGGAAACGTCATCGGCGGCCGGTTTGGCATTCTTTGCCGTATATAGCATGTAGACCAGCTCGTTGTCCTTCCGCTTATCAAAAGCGGAAAGATCGGCTTCACTGTCCGCATAATAAAGAACCGGTACAGTCACCTTTCCAAAATTATTCAATGTCTCAGCCGTGGAGATGACACCCGCAATATTCTTGGCGCTTGCGGCTGCAGCCAAGGCATCCTTGCCGCCGATGGCAATGCGGGAGGCGTCGGCATTCCATATGTCGGCGTTCTTTGCCATATAGGTGGCCGCTGCCTTGAGTCCCATAGAAGAAGTATTAACCAGCACGGTAATGTAACCCTTCTTCACCAGCTCATCCAGAAAAGGTTCCTTCGCACCGTTGTGGATATACACGGGCTGCGGGCACTGGAAGGAAGCGTCTCGGGTAATGGTGTATCCCTTGACGGTCCTGGTTTCGACGGCACCGGATCCTATCTGAGGAAGCGTATAAGCCTCGGACTTCCGCTCGATGGCAGGAGCCGGGTTCTTCTCCTGGTCGGCAAGGGCAGCCAAAATAACCAGGAATGAACGGGGAGAATCGTAATCCTTCTCCAGGTAATCGATCTGGACCTTGCTCTCACCCAGCACGATGCGGTCGATGAAATCCAGCATGTGTTCGGTCTGGTCCATGGTATAACCGCCCTGGGCGAAGTCGAAGATGGGAGCGGCGGCCATCATATGGTCGGCGTCTTCTACGAAGAAGGTCTCCACGCAGGCACCCCGCTTGCGGAGAAGTTCCGCTACAGTCTTGGGGCTGAAAGCCATGAAATTGCTCGCGGGCAAGGGGGTATCCCAGAAGGGAACCGTCCAGTCCATGGTACCGTGCATGAACATGTGCGGACAGGGCATGTTCTTCCACTCGGGCTCTTCCATGCCCATTTTCCATACGGAGCCGGCAGCTGGAATGACGCCTGCATAGTTGAAGCCCTTCGGGAGGCGGGCTGTCGCCAGCGGAGCCTCGTTACAGAGCCAGTATTCGGCCATCACGGAATTAGTGGCTCCGGCGCTCCCGCCCTGCAGGATAATCTTGTCTGAACGCACCCCAAGCTCGTTCTGGTGCTCAATCAGGTAGCGTGTCGCGTCATACAGATCGGCCACGGCCGTAGAGATGGCATTGGCATACTGTACGCCAAAAAGAGTGCTGTCCGGAAGGGTTTTCTGCCCCTTCAGCGTGAGCGTATAATCGATGGCGGCTATGTTGATGCCGTGACGGACATAACGGGGCGCCACCTGCGTATAGACTTCCTTGTCGCCGCCGGCCCAGCCGCCGCCGAAGGAGAGAATCATCGTGGGATGTTTCTCGCTGTCTCCCGCGGCGCGGAAGAAGTTCAGCCGGAGGGTATCTCCATTGGTGTTGACTCCGAAATCCCGGGTAATCATCTCCACATCTTCCGGTACCGGAGGCAGCTGAAAGAGTGCCTTCAGGGCCTCCAAGTCCTCGTTTTCCTGCGCCGATGCCGCTACTCCGGCAAAAATCATGGTAAGTGCGATGAGTGTTTTTTTCATTATCATTAATGTTTGCTTATCAGTTCAAATCCATGGCTTAGACTTATGTCGTCTGCGTCTTCGCTGCAAATATACAGGGATCGCAGCAGTATTCAACGCCTTTTTGTCCAAACAATGCGCCTATTTGTCCAATGCCAGGACATTGTTTACCGGCCAGTCAAGGGCTTTTACCTGTTTGAAGATACCACTACAGCGTATGTCTTCTACAGAGGCACCGAACAGGATCTGATATGTCCCGGAGGCCGTTTCCCATCGGCTGAGGGTTTCATTGAAGGAAGCCAGCTCGTAGGCCGAGACACTGAATGTCAGTGTCTGGCTTTCTCCTGGTTGAATGAGCCCTGTCTTTGCGAAGGCTTTGAGCTCACGGGCTGGCTTATCCAAGCCTCCCGCAGGTGCGGAAACATAGAGCTGGACAGCTTCCTTACCGGCAACGGAGCCGGTATTGGTCACAGTAATACTGGCAGTAAAACCGTCTTTTACGGCCTTGACAATAGGCTTGGAATAGGCAAAGGTGGTATAGCTGAGGCCGAAGCCGAAGGGGAAGGATACTTCCTTGCCCACAGTAGTGTAATGGCGGTATCCAACGTAAATACCCTCGTCATAGAAAGTCCAGCCCACATTCTTCTCATCGGACTGAACGCCGTTCAGGATTTCTATCGGCCCCAGTTTGCCGTCTTTGTTGTACTCGTAAGGGAACGATAGGGCCGAAGGGATGTCAAAGTAGCTCACCGGGAAACTCATGGGGAGTTTGCCGGAAGGGTTGATTTTACCGGAGAGAATGTCTGCAACGGCGCGGGAACCATCCTGGCCGGGAGACCAGGGAAGGATGATGGCATCGGCAAGGCTCTTCCAGGAAGCCGTTTCGATAACGCCGCCAACGTTCAGAACTACAATCACTTTCTTTCCCTGGGCGTGGAAGGCGTCGGATACGCTGCGGAGAAGCTTACGCTCAGTCTCCGTCAGTTCAAAATCGTCCGTCAGCCTTCGGTCAATGGCCTCGCCTGCGTTACGGCCGATGACAATCACCGCCACATCACTGCTCTTAGCCTTGGCCTCAAAAGCCCGCTCGGGAAGTTCAGGTTCGGGGATTTTGCTGCCCTTGAAGCGGAGGATGCCCATGCCGACAGGATCATCGGCATACTCCAGGGCCCATACGGCCTCCTGATGCAGCTTATACTCGTTGTAAAAGTTCCGAAGGTCCTTGTCCAGGATGAATCCATTTTCTTCCAGCGCCTGGTCCAGCGGAATCACGTAGGCTTTGTTTACATTGCCTGAACCGGTGCCACCCGCCACAAAATTCACGGCCGAAATACCGTAAAGGGCCACTTTAGTACCTTCGACAAGGGGAAGCGTATGCTCATTCTTGAGCATCACGATGGATTCTCCGGCAACGCGGCGGGCAACTGCAGCATGGGCTTTCAAGTCCGGTGCTTCGGAATACTTGTATCCCTTGAAGGTATTTGTTTTCACCACCAATTCCAGAATCCTGCGGGCATTTCGGTCAATCTCGGCCATGGTTATGCGCCCGTCTTTCACGGCAGCAACGATGCGATCCATCTCCACCTGCTCACCGGGCTCCATCAGGTCACAACCCGCCTTGACGGCATCGACTGTGCCGTCTTTCATGCCCCAGTCCGTCATCACTATCCCTTTGAAACCCCATTCGTCCCTCAATACAGTAGTCAAAAGTTCATTATTCTGCTGCGTGTAAGGACCGTTGAGCCGGTTGTAGGAAGCCATCACTGTCCAGGGCTCGGCCTCTTTTACAGTGATTTCAAAATTCTTGAGATATATTTCCCTCAGCGCTCTTTGGCTCACCCGTGACTCTCCTTGGAAACGGTTGGATTCCTGGTTGTTGGCGGCAAAATGCTTCACTGAAGTGCCAACGCC